>NZ_JABWRO010000037.1:0-41028 GCF_014268985.1 Pseudomonas sp. RW10S2
TCGGGGCCGCTATGCGGCCCCAAAACATTCCGGCTAATTACGCTACAATCCCGCCCTTGTCGTTCAGCATTGCCACAGGATCTTCAATGTCGGTCTCCTTCGTTCACCTCCGTGTGCACTCCGAGTTCTCCCTGGTCGATGGTCTGGTGCGGATCAAGCCGCTGGCCAAGGCCCTGGCCGGAATGAACATGCCGGCGGTGGCGATCACCGACCAGAGCAACATGTGCTCGCTGGTGAAGTTCTACAAGACCGCCATGGGCGCAGGGATCAAGCCGATCTGCGGCGCCGACCTGTGGCTGGCCGGTGCCGATCCGGAGGCACCGCTGTCGCGTATCTGCTTCCTGGCCATGAACCCCCGGGGCTATCGCAACCTCACCGAGTTGATCTCCAAGGGCTGGACCGAAGGCCAGCGCAACGGCCTGGTGATCATCCAGCGTGAATGGATCGCGCCCGCCAGCGAGGGCCTGATTGGCTTGTCTGCGGCGCGCGAGGGCGATATCGGCATGGCGCTGCTCTCCGGTCGCAGCGACGAGGCCGAGGCCTTGCTACGCGACTGGATGCAGATGCTGCCGGAGCGCTTCTATGTAGAAGTGCAGCGCACCAATCGCGCAGGCGACGAAGAATACCTGCACGCTGCAGTGGCCCTCGCCGACAAGGTCGGCGCGCCGCTGGTGGCGACCAACGATGTACGCTTCATCAAACAGACCGACTTCGACGCCCACGAGACCCGCGTCTGCATCGGCGAGGGCTGGACCCTGGACGACCCGCGGCGCCCGCGCGGCTACAGCGATCAGCAGTACCTGAAGTCGGCCGAGGAGATGGCCGAGCTGTTCAGCGACCTGCCGGACGCGATCGCCAACACTGTCGAGATCGCCAAGCGTTGCAACATCACGGTGCAGTTGGGCAAGTACTTCCTCCCCGATTTCCCGACGCCCAACGGCATGAGCATCGACGATTACCTGCGCCACGTCTCCCACGAGGGCCTGGAAGAACGTCTGGCCGTGCTCTGGCCGAAAGAGACCACGCCCAATTACGAAGAGAAACGTCAGGTCTACCTGGACCGCCTGAAGTTCGAGCTGGATATCATCATCCAGATGGGCTTCCCCGGTTACTTCCTGATCGTTATGGACTTCATCAAGTGGGCCAAGAACAACGACGTGCCGGTGGGGCCGGGCCGGGGTTCGGGGGCGGGTTCGTTGGTGGCCTACGTGCTGAAGATCACCGACCTCGACCCGCTGGCTTATGACCTGCTGTTCGAGCGCTTCCTCAACCCCGAACGTATTTCCATGCCCGACTTCGACGTCGACTTCTGCATGGATGGTCGCGACCGGGTGATCGACTACGTGGCCGAGGCCTATGGGCGCAATGCGGTCAGCCAGATCATCACCTTCGGCACCATGGCCGCGAAGGCGGTGGTGCGTGACGTGGCGCGTGTGCAGGGCAAGTCCTACGGCCTGGCCGACCGCTTGTCGAAAATGATCCCGTTCGAAGTGGGCATGACCCTGGAGAAGGCCTACGAGCAGGAAGAGATCCTGCGCGACTTCCTCAAGGGCGATGAAGACGCTCGCGAGATCTGGGACATGGCGCTCAAGCTCGAGGGGGTCACTCGCGGTACCGGTAAGCACGCCGGTGGTGTGGTGATCGCGCCGACCAAACTCACCGATTTCTCGCCGATCGCCTGTGACGAAGAGGGCGGCGGCCTGGTGACTCAGTTCGACAAGGACGACGTCGAGGCTGCGGGCCTGGTGAAGTTCGACTTCCTCGGCTTGCGGACGCTGACGATCATCAAGTGGGCGATGGAGATCATCAACCGCGAGCAGAAAAAGAAAGACCTGCCCGACGTCAACATCGACTTCATCCCGCTGGACGACCGCAAGACCTACGAGCTGTTGCAGAAGGCCGAGACCACGGCGGTGTTCCAGCTTGAATCGCGCGGCATGAAAGAGCTGATCAAGAAGCTCAAGCCCGACTGCCTGGAAGACCTCATCGCACTGGTGGCGTTGTTCCGCCCCGGCCCGCTGCAGTCGGGCATGGTGGACGACTTCATCAACCGCAAGCACGGCCGCGCGGAGCTGGCCTATCCGCACTCCGATTACCAGTACGAAGGCCTCAAGCCGGTACTGGCCCCCACCTACGGCATCATCCTGTATCAGGAACAGGTGATGCAGATCGCCCAGGTGATGGCCGGCTACACCCTGGGTGGCGCCGATATGCTGCGTCGGGCCATGGGCAAGAAGAAGCCAGAGGAAATGGCCAAGCAACGCGGCGGTTTCATCGAAGGTTGCGTGGCCAATAACATCGATGCAGACCTTGCCGGTAACATCTTCGACCTGGTAGAGAAGTTTGCCGGTTACGGCTTCAACAAGTCTCACTCCGCAGCCTATGGCCTGGTCTCGTACCAGACCGCCTGGCTCAAGACCCACTACCCGGCGCCGTTCATGGCTGCGGTATTGTCGGCGGATATGCACAACACCGACAAGGTGGTGGTGCTGGTCGAGGAAGTGCGCAGCATGAAGCTGCGCCTCGATGCGCCGGACGTGAACTTCTCCGACTTCAAGTTCACCGTCAACGACGACGGTCGTATCGTCTATGGCCTGGGTGCGATCAAGGGGGTGGGTGAAGGCCCGGTGGAGGCGATCGTCGAGGCGCGCGCCGAAGGCGGCCCGTTCAAGGACCTGTTCGACTTCTGCGAGCGCGTCGACCTCAAGCGCATCAACAAGCGCACCCTCGATGCCCTGATCCGCAGCGGTGCGTTGGACCGGTTGGGGCCGCACTTCCACGACGAGATCAAGGCCTACCAGGCCAACATCGACCGCAACCGCGCGGTGTTGCTGTCGGCGCTCGAAGAGGCGATCAAGTCGGCCGAGCAGACCGCTCGCACCGCTGACAGCGGCCATATCGACCTGTTCGGTGGGCTGTTCGTCGAAGAGGATTCCGATGTCTATGCCAACCACCACAAGGTCCGCGAGCTCACGCTCAAGGAGCGCCTCAAAGGCGAAAAGGATACCCTCGGGCTATATCTCACCGGTCACCCAATCGATGAATACGAAACCGAGATCCGCCGTTTCGCTCGCCAGCGCATCGTTGACCTCAAGCCTTCACGCGACACTCAGACCATCGCGGGGATGATCATTGCCCTGCGGGTGATGAAGAACAAGAAGGGTGACAAGATGGGCTTCGTCACCCTCGACGATCGCTCCGGTCGTATCGAGGCCTCGCTGTTCGCCGATGCCTTCATGGCGGCCCAGGCGCTGCTGCAGACCGACGCGATGGTGGTGGTCGAAGGCGAGGTCAGCAACGACGACTTCTCCGGCGGCCTGCGCCTGCGCGTCAAGCAGGTGATGACCATGGAGGATGCCCGCACCAAGCTGGCCGAAAGCCTGCGCCTGAAGATCGCCCACGAAGCACTCAAGGGAGATCGCCTGGCCTGGCTGGGCGAGCTGATCACCCGTCATCGCGGCGGTTGCCCGATCACGCTGGAGTACACCGGCAGCGATGCCAAGGCCATGCTGCAGTTCGGCGACGAGTGGTCGATCGATCCCGCCGATGGCCTGATTCAGGCGCTGCGTGACCAGTTCGGACGTGAGAACGTCTTCCTGCAATACCGTTGAAACGACGAATTTTAATCTCGACCTGAATGCGCCAGATCCCGTAAGGTATGGCGCCAAACGGATCAACCGGCCGGCCGCCTGGCCGTAGACCCAAGACGGATGCCTATGAACCCGAATTTTCTCGATTTCGAACAGCCGATTGCCGACCTGCAAGCCAAGATCGAAGAGCTGCGCCTGGTTGGTAACGACAACTCGCTGAACATCAGCGATGAAATTGCCCGTCTGCAAGACAAGAGCAGTGCCCTGACCGAAAGCATCTTCGGCAACCTGACCAGCTGGCAGATCGCCCGCCTGGCACGCCACCCGCGTCGTCCGTACACGCTGGACTACCTCGATCACATCTTCACCGAGTTCGAAGAACTGCACGGCGACCGTCATTTTTCCGACGACGCCGCGATCGTTGGCGGTACCGCGCGCCTGGACGGCAAGCCGGTGATGGTCATCGGTCACCAGAAGGGCCGCGAAGTGCGTGAGAAGGTCCGTCGCAACTTCGGCATGCCGCGTCCTGAAGGCTACCGCAAGGCCTGCCGCCTGATGGAGATGGCCGAGCGCTTCAAGATGCCGATCCTGACTTTCATCGATACCCCAGGCGCCTACCCGGGCATCGACGCCGAAGAGCGCAACCAGAGTGAGGCCATCGCCTGGAACCTGCGCGTCATGGCGCGCCTGAAAACCCCGATCATCGCCACCGTAATTGGTGAAGGTGGTTCGGGCGGCGCACTGGCCATCGGTGTGTGCGACCAACTGAACATGCTGCAATACTCCACCTACTCGGTGATCTCGCCGGAAGGTTGCGCCTCGATCCTGTGGAAGACCTCCGACAAGGCGCCGGACGCTGCCGAAGCAATGGGCATCACCGCTGAGCGCTTGAAGAGCCTGAACATCGTCGACAAGGTGATCAGCGAGCCACTGGGCGGCGCTCACCGCGATCCGGCCAAGATGTCGGCCAGCATCCGTGCCGACCTGCTCGAGCAGCTCGACATGCTGGGCAAGCTCGACAACGATACTCTGCTCAAGCGTCGCTACGATCGCCTGATGAGCTACGGTCTCTGATTGGCAGGGGCGCTTTGCGCCCTGTTCGCGGGCAAGCCCGCTCCCACAAAAGCAACGATGCTATTTGGGAGCAACTGTCTTGTTCAACATCTAAAGGCCAGCCCAATCTCCCTGTGGGAGCGGCCTTGTGCCGCGAATGGGGCGCGAGCGGCTCCGGCAATTCCAAGTCCTGTGAGGGCCTGATGCTTGACCTCACCCCCAAGCTGCTCCCCTGGCAGCAGGCCCCCACCTGGTACATTGCCTTCTCCGGCGGCCTCGACTCCACTGTCCTGCTGCACCTCCTCGCCAGTCACGCCCGGCAACACGACAGTCCACCGGTGCGTGCCCTGCACATTCACCATGGCCTGCAAGCCGCTGCCGACGCTTGGCCGGATCACTGTCGCCATGTCTGCGACAGCCTGGGCATTGCGCTCGATGTCATTCATGTCGAGGTGCCTTCAGGCGCCAGCCTCGAGCAAGCCGCCCGCACGGCGCGATACGACGCGTTCGCCGAGGTTCTGCAGCCGGGCGAAGTGCTGTTCACCGGCCAGCACCGCGATGACCAGGCCGAGACCCTGCTGTTTCGCCTGTTGCGTGGTGCCGGCCTGCGCGGTCTGGCGGCGATGCCCGCATCTCGTCCGCTGGGGCAGGGGCGGCTGGTCAGGCCGTTGCTCGATCTGGCGCGGGATCAGTTGCAGCGGTATGCCCAGGCATCGGGGCTGAGATGGATCGAAGACCCGTCCAACACCGATACCCGCTTCGCCCGCAATTTCCTGCGCGCCGACGTGTTCCCGCTGCTGCACCAGCGCTGGCCGCAAGCGAGCCAGAGCCTGGCGCGCAGCGCCGCGCACCTGGGCGAGGCCCTGGCGCTGCTGGACGAGCTCGCCGCCACCGACATCGCTGCCGCAAGCCCTGGCGCAATAGCGCCTTGGCAATGCCTGGACTCGCTGGACCTGGGGGTGCTGGCGGCGCTTTCGCCGGCGCGCCAGCGTAACGCTTTGCAGTACTGGCTGAGCAGTCGTACACGTCTACCCGATAGCCGTCATTGGGCCGGCTGGGACAACCTGCGTGATGCCGCCGCCGATGCCCAGCCGCTCTGGCGCTTGACCGATGGTGAACTGCAGCGCAGTCATGGGCGGTTGTGGTGGTTGAGCGGCGATTGGCTGCAGGCGCCGCAGGGTGGGGCGCCTTGGCCAGACCCGAGCCAGTCTCTCTCACTACCCGGCAATGGCAGCGTGCAAGTGGTAGGTGCCATTCCCGGACCTGGCCTGCATGTCGCCTATCGCCAGGGCGGCGAAGTGCTCGATATTCCAGGGCGCGGCCACCGCGACCTCAAGCGCCTGCTCAACGAGTGTCACGTGCCGCATTTCATCCGTCATCGCCTGCCGCTGCTGTGGCAGGGCGAGCGCCTGCTGGCGGTGGCCAACCTGCCGGAGCTAGGGTCGGCAGGTTGGCAGTTGCAGTGGCAGCCGCCGACGAACGTGCAAGGTTTGAGCTGAAGGGTACATTCCGGTAGACTACCCTCCCTTCTTGATACAGCTTCTGTGGGTTCCTCGAAAACACAGGAGTTGCCGATTACCAAGCAGTTTTTTGCTGGGCTGATTCTTAAAATGACGAGCGAGCTCCACACTGGGGATACCCCCGGTCTGTACAGACGCGGCAGTTGTTCGAGATGCACTGTGATTGACGCAGGTGATCGGGGGCTTCGGCCTTCCTTCGCTTTCTCCGGCGGCGCTGGCCGCCTTAACGCAGACTTCTAGGGTTTTTCATGACGCGCTACATATTCGTCACGGGCGGTGTTGTTTCTTCATTGGGGAAAGGCATTGCCTCGGCTTCCCTGGCGGCCATCCTGGAAGCGCGGGGGCTCAAGGTCACCATGCTCAAGCTGGACCCGTACATCAACGTCGATCCGGGTACCATGAGCCCGTTCCAGCACGGTGAAGTGTTCGTCACCCACGACGGTGCCGAGACCGACCTTGACCTGGGCCACTACGAGCGGTTCATCCGCACCACGATGACCCAGAACAACAACTTCACCACCGGCCGCATCTACGAGCACGTGCTGCGCAAGGAGCGCCGTGGCGACTACCTGGGGGCGACCATCCAGGTCATCCCGCACATCACCGACGAGATCAAGCGTCGCATCATCAAGGGCGCCGGCGATGCCGACGTGGCTCTGGTCGAGATCGGCGGCACTGTGGGCGACATCGAGTCGCAGCCATTCCTCGAAGCCATCCGTCAGTTGCGTGTCGAAGTAGGCTCCAAGCGCGCCATGCTGATGCACCTGACGCTGGTGCCGTACATCGCCACCGCTGGTGAAACCAAGACCAAGCCTACTCAGCACTCGGTCAAGGAGCTGCGCTCCATCGGCCTGCAGCCAGATGTGCTGATCTGCCGCTCCGACCACCCGGTCGATGCCTCGTCGCGCCGCAAGATCGCCCTGTTCACCAACGTCGAAGAGCGTGCGGTGATTTCGCTGGAAGACGTCGACACCATCTACAAGATCCCGGGCGTGCTGCACGCACAGGGCCTGGACGACTTCGTCGTCGAGCGCTTCGGCCTGCAGTGCAATGGCGCCGACCTGTCCGAGTGGGACAAGGTCGTCGATGCCAAGCTCAACCCCGAGCATGAAGTCACCATCGCCATGGTCGGCAAGTACATGGAGCTGCTGGATGCGTACAAGTCGCTGATCGAAGCGATGAGCCACGCCGGCATCACCAACCGCACCAAGGTCAACCTGCGCTACATCGATTCCGAAGACATCGAGAACCAGGGCACCGGCCTGCTCGAAGGCGCCGACGCCATCCTGGTGCCGGGCGGCTTCGGTCTGCGCGGCGTGGAAGGCAAGATCAAGGCTGTGCAGTTCGCCCGTGAGAACAAGGTTCCATACCTGGGCATCTGCCTGGGCATGCAGGTCGCGGTGATCGAATTCGCCCGTAACGTCATGGGCTGGAAAGACGCCAACTCCACCGAGTTCGACCGCAACAGCGGCCACCCGGTGGTCGGCCTGATCACCGAATGGTCCGATGCCACCGGTGCCGTCGAAACCCGTACCGAAGCTTCCGACCTGGGCGGCACCATGCGCCTGGGCGCGCAGGACTGCCAGCTGATCGCCGGCTCCAAGGTTCACGACTGCTACGGCAGCGACGTGATCACCGAGCGTCACCGTCACCGCTACGAAGTGAACAACAACCTGCTGCCGCAACTGATCGACGCCGGCCTGGTGGTTTCGGGTCGTTCCGAAGATGGCGCGCTGGTCGAAGTGGTCGAGTCGAAGGATCACCCATGGTTCGTCGCCTGCCAGTTCCACCCGGAGTTCACCTCCACGCCTCGTGACGGCCACCCGCTGTTCAGCGGTTTCGTCAAGGCAGCCCTGGCACAGAAGAACAAGGCCTGATCCATGACCCAGAAGATCATTCGCGTCGGTAACATCGAGATCGCCAACGACAAGCCGTTCGTCCTGTTCGGCGGCATGAACGTCCTGGAGTCCCGTGACCTGGCCCTGAAGGTCTGCGAGGAGTACGTGCGGGTGACCGAGAAACTCGGCATCCCGTACGTGTTCAAGGCCAGCTTCGACAAGGCCAACCGTTCGTCGGTCGCTTCGTACCGCGGTCCGGGCATGGAAGAGGGGCTGAAGATCTTCGAGGAGATCAAGCGTACCTTCAACGTACCGGTGATCACCGATGTGCACGAGCCTTACCAGTGCGAGCCGGTGGCCAAGGTCTGCGACATCATCCAGCTGCCGGCGTTTCTCTCGCGCCAGACCGACCTGGTGGTGGCCATGGCCAGGACCGGCGCGGTGATCAACATCAAGAAGGCCCAGTTCCTCGCCCCGCACGAGATGAAGCACATCCTCGCCAAGTGCGTCGAGGCCGGTAACGACCAGCTCATTCTCTGCGAGCGCGGTTCGAGCTTCGGCTACAACAACCTGGTGGTCGACATGCTCGGCTTCGGCATCATGAAGCAGTTCGAGTACCCGGTGTTCTTCGACGTCACCCACTCGCTGCAGACGCCTGGCGGCCGTGCCGACTCCGCTGGTGGTCGCCGTGCCCAGGTCACCGACCTGGCCAAGGCGGGCATGAGCCAGGGCCTGGCTGGCCTGTTCCTCGAGGCTCACCCGGACCCGGACAACGCCAAGTGCGATGGCCCGTGCGCCCTGCGCCTGGACAAGCTGGAACCGTTCCTGGCGCAGCTCAAGCAACTGGACGATCTGGTGAAAAGTTTTCCGACGGTAGAGACCGCGTAAAGCTCATTTCTCGGGTAAAGTACCGCCCGTTCCACCCCCTGGCCTGCCGGTCAGGGGCTCCCTTCGCCAGGCCTGCCCGTGCCATGTCGCCTGGTGAACGGCAAGAATTCCCAAAGCTGCGTTGTTTTCGTCAATTCTGGAGTGCTTACAACAATGGCAAAGATCGTCGACATCAAAGGTCGTGAAGTTCTCGATTCGCGTGGCAACCCCACCGTGGAAGCCGATGTGCTGCTCGACAACGGCATCATTGGCAGCGCTTGCGCGCCGTCTGGTGCTTCCACTGGCTCGCGCGAAGCGCTGGAGCTGCGTGATGGCGACAAGAGCCGTTACCTGGGCAAGGGCGTGCTGAAGGCCGTCGGCAACATCAATGGTCCGATCCGTGACCTGCTGCTGGGCAAGGATCCTTCCGACCAGAAAGCACTCGACCGCGCCATGATCGAACTGGACGGTACCGAGAACAAGGCCAAGCTGGGCGCCAACGCCATCCTCGCTGTGTCCCTGGCTGCTGCCAAGGCCGCTGCCCAGGACCAGGACCTGCCGCTGTACGCGCACATCGCCAACCTCAACGGCACCCCTGGCCAGTACTCGATGCCGGTGCCGATGATGAACATCATCAACGGCGGCGAGCACGCCGATAACAACGTCGACATCCAGGAGTTCATGGTCCAGCCGGTAGGCGCCAAGACCTTCTCCGACGGCCTGCGCATGGGCACCGAGATCTTCCACCACCTCAAGGCTGTTCTGAAGGCCCGCGGCCTGAACACTGCCGTGGGTGACGAAGGTGGCTTCGCCCCGAACCTGGCCTCCAACGAAGATGCCCTGGCGGCCATCGCCGAAGCGGTCGAGAAAGCCGGCTACAAGCTGGGCACCGACGTCACCCTGGCCCTGGACTGCGCGGCTTCCGAGTTCTACGAAGACGGCAAGTACAACCTGTCCGGCGAAGGCAAGTCGTTCGATGCCGAAGGTTTTGCCGACTACCTGAAAGGCCTGACCGAGCGCTTCCCGATCATCTCGATCGAAGACGGCCTGGACGAGTCCGACTGGGCTGGCTGGAAGATCCTGACCGACAAGATCGGTGCCAAGGTACAGCTGGTCGGTGACGATCTGTTCGTGACCAACACCAAGATCCTCAAGGAAGGCATCGAGAAAGGCATCGGCAACTCGATCCTGATCAAGTTCAACCAGATCGGCTCGCTGACCGAAACCCTGGAAGCCATCCAGATGGCCAAGGCCGCTGGTTATACTGCGGTCATTTCGCACCGTTCCGGTGAAACCGAAGATTCGACCATCGCCGACCTGGCTGTCGGTACCGCCGCAGGCCAGATCAAGACCGGTTCGCTGTGCCGTTCCGACCGCGTCTCGAAGTACAACCAACTGCTGCGTATCGAAGAGCAGCTGGGTGCCAAGGCCGTCTACCGTGGCCGTGCCGAGTTTCGCGGCTGAGCAAGAGATGGTAAAAAGGCAGCAGCCGGGGCTGTCTGAACATTCTTACTGAGTGTTCAGCGCCTTCAAACGGGTTTCTGTCGACGAAGCCTGGCCTCGGCCAGGCTTCGTGCTATCGGAAGCTCGCTGCGGCGGCCTTTTACCCTGGATATCTTCATGCGCAGTCCCTATTGGTTGTTCCTCGTCCTGCTGTTGTTGCTCGGAGGCCTGCAATATCGCCTCTGGGTCGGTAATGGCAGCCTGGCGCAAGTGGCCGAGCTGCAACAGCAGATCGCCGACCAGCATGCCGAAAACGAACGGCTGCTGGAACGCAATCGCGTGCTCGACGCTGAAGTCCTGGAGTTGAAGAAAGGTATGGAGACCGTGGAAGAACGGGCTCGTCATGAACTGGGAATGGTCAAGGAGGGCGAAACCCTCTACCAGTTGCCACAGAAATGATCCAAGAACAGCCGGCCTTCTGGGCCGTGATTCCTGCCGCGGGCATTGGTGCCCGCATGGCTGCCGACCGCCCCAAGCAGTATCTGCAACTGGGCCGGCAGACCATCCTCGAGCATAGCCTCGACTGTTTTCTCGACCATCCCACGCTCAAGGGCGTGGTGGTCAGCGTTGCCGAAGACGATCCCTACTGGCCTGGCTTGCGCTGTGCGAGCGATCCGCGCATCCAGCGTGCAGCGGGTGGGCGCGAGCGTGCCGATTCGGTACTGAATGCCCTGTTGCTGCTGCACGCCCAAGGGGCGGCCGACGACGACTGGGTGCTGGTGCACGATGCTGCGCGGCCGAACCTGACGCGTAGCGATCTGGACAAACTGCTGTCGGAGCTGGCCGACGATCCGGTGGGTGGGCTGCTGGCGGTGCCTGCACGCGATACCCTCAAGCGTGCCGACGCGACTGGCCGGGTCAGCTCCACGGTGGACCGCAGCACTGTTTGGCAGGCCTACACGCCGCAGATGTTTCGGCTTGGCATGCTGCACCGGGCACTGGCCGAGTGCCTGGTGGCGGATGTGGCGGTGACCGATGAGTCCTCTGCCATCGAATGGGCCGGGCATGCGCCGCGTCTGATCGAAGGGCGTAGCGACAACATCAAGGTGACCCGGCCGGAAGACCTGGAGTGGTTGCGTCAGCGCTGGGCTGGGCGGCGCTGAGGCCTTCGGCAGAAGCGCAGCGCTTCAGCCTTGCTGATACTCCGGCAATCCTGCCAACCCATCCTTCAGGTAGTCGACCAACCGCCGCACCTTCGGTGAAAGATGCCGCTGCTGTGGATACAGCGCCCACACCGCGGTGTTCGGCGGCTGGTGCGCCTCCAGCAGCGGCACCAGTGCCCCGGCATGCAGATGCTCGAGCACGTAGTAATCCGGCAACTGGCACAACCCCATTCCTTGCAGCGCCGCGTCGAGTACCGCCTGGCCGCTGTTGCAGCGCCAGTTGCCTTGTACCCGTTGGCTGATTTCGCGGCCATCCTGCTGCAACACCCACAGGTCCGAGCTGCCCACCAGGCAATTGTGCCGCGCCAGTTCCGACAGGCTGTGCGGTCTGCCGTAACGCTCCAGATAAGCCGGCGATGCGCACAGGTACATGCGCCGCGGTGCGAGGCGCGTGGCCACCAGGCGTGAATCCTGGAGGCGTCCCAGGCGAATGGCCAGGTCCATGCCCTCGTGCAGCAGGTCCAGGGTGCGGTTGCTCAGCTCCACCTCGACGCGCAACTGTGGATACAACGCCATGAAGCGTGTCACCAGTGGCACGATGAAACGCTCGCCGTAGGCCACCGCGCACGTCATGCGCAGCAGGCCCTTGGGTTCGCTGGCCAGGTCCCCCATCGCGCGCAGCGCTTCTTCGCGGCCATCCTGCAGGCGCTGGCAGTGCTGCAGGAAGGTCTGCCCGGCTTCACTCAGGGTCACACGCCGAGTGCTGCGGTACAGCAGGCGGGTTTGCAGGCGTTCCTCCAGGCGAGCGATCTGGCGGCTGACATGCGATGAGGAAACCCCCAGCCGTTCGGCGGCCGCAGTGAACTGGCCCGACTCGGCGACGGCGACGAACTCGTCGATTCCTTCCCAGCGACTGCTCATTGATTATCCCTTCATGGCAATAATGTTTTGCATTTGCTCGGATTATTCATCAAAAAAGCATGAATTACACTGGTGGCCTTAACTGATACCTAGCTTGGAGACCACCATGATCAAGTCCCGCGCCGCTGTTGCCTTCGAGGCCAAGAAACCCCTGGAAATCGTCGAAGTGGACGTGGCCATGCCCAAGGCGGGCGAGGTACTGCTGCGCGTGGTCGCCAGCGGTGTCTGCCACACCGATGCCTACACCCTCTCCGGTGCGGACCCGGAAGGCATCTTCCCGTCGATCCTCGGTCACGAGGGAGGGGCAATCGTCGAGGCGGTGGGTGAGGGGGTCACTTCGCTGGCCGTTGGTGATCATGTGATCCCGCTGTACACCCCGGAATGCGGCAAGTGCAAGTTCTGCCTGTCGGGCAAGACCAACCTGTGCCAGGCCATCCGCGCCACCCAGGGCAAGGGCCTGATGCCTGACGGCACCACGCGCTTCAGCTACAAAGGGCAGCAGTTGTTCCACTACATGGGCACTTCGACCTTCTCCGAGTACACCGTCCTGCCGGAAATCTCCGTGGCCAAGATCCAGAAGGAAGCGCCGCTGGAGAAGGTCTGCCTGCTTGGTTGCGGCGTGACCACCGGTATCGGTGCGGTACTCAACACCGCCAAGGTCAAACCGGGTGACACCGTGGCCATTTTCGGCCTGGGCGGTATTGGTCTGTCGGCGGTGATCGGCGCGGTGAAGGCCAAGGCCTCGCGTATCATCGCCATCGACATCAACCCGGCCAAGTTCGAGATCGCCCGCCAGTTGGGGGCTACCGACTGCATCAACCCGAAGGACTACGATCGCCCGATCCAGGAAGTGATCGTCGACCTCACCGATGGCGGCGTGGACTTCTCCTTCGAGTGCATCGGCAATGTCCAACTGATGCGTGCGGCGCTCGAGTGCTGCCACAAGGGCTGGGGTGAGTCGGTGATCATCGGTGTGGCCGGCGCCGGCCAGGAAATCGCCACCCGTCCGTTCCAGTTGGTCACCGGCCGGGTCTGGCGCGGTTCGGCCTTCGGCGGCGTGCGTGGCCGCAGCGAGCTGCCAAGCTACGTGGAAATGTCCGAGAAGGGCGAGATCCCGCTGGACACCTTCATCACCCACACCATGGGGCTGGAGGACATCAACAAGGCCTTCGATCTGATGCATGAAGGCAAAAGCATCCGCAGCGTGATCCACTTCTGAGGCCTGCCATGAGCCTGGACAACATCTCCTGCCAGAAGAGCTTCGGCGGCTGGCACAAGCGCTACAAGCATCACTCCAAGGTGCTCGGCTGCGACATGGTGTTCGCTGTCTACCTGCCACCGCAAGCCGAGCAGGGCGAGAAACTGCCGGTGCTGTACTGGCTCAGCGGCCTGACCTGCACCGACGAGAACTTCATGCAGAAGGCCGGCGCCCAGCGCCTGGCCGCCGAGCTTGGCCTGATCATCGTCGCGCCCGACACCAGCCCGCGTGGCGAGCAGGTGCCCGGGGACCCGGACGGCGCCTGGGATTTCGGGCTCGGCGCTGGCTTCTACCTCAACGCCACCCAGCAGCCCTGGGCCCAGCATTACCGCATGCACGACTACGTGGTGCAGGAGCTACCGGCGCTGATCGAGGCGCATTTCCCTGCGTCCGATCAGCGTAGTATCAGTGGTCATTCGATGGGCGGGCATGGGGCGCTGGTCTGTGCCCTGCGCAACCCGGGGCGCTATCGATCGGTGTCTGCGTTCTCGCCGATCAGCAACCCGATGGATTGCCCGTGGGGTGAAAAAGCCTTCTCCCGCTACCTGGGTGAGGACCGCGCGCGCTGGCGTGAGTGGGATGCCAGCGTGCTGCTGGCCGAAACCCCGGCTGGCCAGTGTCCGCCGCTGCTGGTCGACCAGGGCGATCGCGACGACTTCCTCGACAAGCAGCTCAAGCCTGCGGCGTTGGAGCAGGCGGCGCGCAAAGGTGGGCATGAACTGACCCTGAGGTTGCAGCCAGGGTATGACCATAGCTACTACTTCATTGCCAGCTTCATCGATGAGCACCTGCGCCATCACGCGGTGGCGCTGGGGCGGGTGTAGTGTTGCAGGAGCGGCCCCAATAGCGGCCAAAGCAGGTAGAATCACGCCCTGACTCAATCAGGGCGTTTTTCTATGCGTATTGGCCACGGCTACGATGTGCACCGTTTCGCCGACGGTGATTTCATTACCTTGGGCGGGGTGCGTATTCCCCACAAATACGGCCTGCTGGCCCATTCCGATGGTGATGTGCTGCTGCACGCCCTGAGCGATGCCTTGCTTGGCGCAGCAGCGCTGGGCGATATCGGCAAGCATTTCCCTGATACCGATCCACAGTTCAAGGGCGCCGACAGCCGCGTGCTACTGCGTCATGTGGTGGCCGTCGTGCAGGCCAAGGGCTGGAAGGTGGGCAACGTCGACGCCACCATCGTCGCCCAGGCCCCGAAGATGGCGCCGCACATCGACACCATGCGTCGTTTCATCGCCGAGGACCTGCAGGTCGAGCTCGACCAGGTCAACGTCAAGGCGACCACCGAGGAGAAGCTTGGCTTCACTGGTCGGGAGGAGGGCATCGCCGTGCATGCGGTCGCCCTGCTGCTGCCAGCATGACCGAACTGGAACTGTTGGGCCCGCGCGCCAGCGGCGAGGCCCTTGGCCGCGCCGTGCTCAAGGCCGTCGCCGATGATTTTCAGGTCGATGAAGTGCTCGACATCCCCCTGTCCGGTCAAGGCGAACACCTGTGGCTGTGGGTCGAGAAGCGCGACCTGAACACCGAGGAAGCTGCCCGACGCCTGGCGCGCGCGGCCGGTGTGCCGGTTCGTGCTATCAGTTATGCCGGCCTGAAGGACCGTCAGGCCCTGACCCGGCAGTGGTTCAGCCTGCACCTGCCAGGCAAGGCCGATCCTGACCTGTCCCGTGCCGAAGACGACAGCCTGCGCGTGCTCAAACAGGTGCGTCACCAGCGCAAGCTGCAGCGTGGCGCACATTCGGCCAATGGCTTCACCCTGCGACTGACGGGCCTGAGCGCCGATCACCAGGCGCTGGACGCCCGTCTGGAACAGCTCAAGGTGCAGGGCGTACCGAACTATTTCGGTGCCCAGCGCTTCGGCCATGCCGGCGGGAACGTGCACGATGCGCTCGACTGGGCGGCCCGAGAGGCACTGCCGGAGCAGCGCAATGTGCGTTCGCGGCTGCTGTCTGCGGGGCGCAGCTACCTGTTCAACCAGGTACTGGCCGCGCGAGTGGCTGACGGAAGCTGGAACCAGGCGCAGGTTGGCGATCTTCTGGCCTTCACGGATAGCCGTAGCTTCTTTCCGGCTGGCGAGCAGGAATGCTCCGATCCTCGACTGACAATTCTCGACCTCCATCCCACCGGCCCCATGTGGGGCGCGGGCCTTCCGTCGAGCGCGGGCGGGACCGCGGCGCTGGAAACGGCGGTCGGCGAACGCCATCCTGCACTCTGCCAATGGCTGGGCAGGGCAGGACTGGATCACGAACGGCGCATCCTGCGGCTCCCTATTGGGCGGCTGACGTGGCATTATCCCGAGCCTGATATCCTGCAACTGGAATTCGTCCTTCCGGCCGGATGCTTCGCCACCGTGGTGGTGCGCGAACTTGTGGATCTGGTGCCGGCAGGGCAGACGGAAAGCCCATGCGTATTCTGATTTCCAACGACGACGGTGTTACCGCCCCCGGCCTCGCTGCGCTTCACGGTGCGCTGCAGGACTATGCCAAGTGCGTGGTGATCGCCCCGGATCAAGACAAGAGCGGCGCCAGCAGTTCGCTGACGCTCGACCGGCCCCTGCACCCGCAGGTGCTGGCCAACGGTTTCATCAGCCTCAACGGCACGCCCACCGATTGCGTGCACCTGGGGCTCAACGGCCTGTTGCCGGAAACGCCCGATATGGTCGTCTCCGGAATCAACCTGGGCGCCAACCTGGGTGACGACGTGCTGTACTCCGGCACGGTCGCCGCTGCATTGGAAGGCCGCTTTCTCGGCGGTACTTCCCTGGCGTTCTCATTGCTGTCGCGCCTGCCGGACAACCTGCCGACCGCCGCCCATATCGCCCGGCGCCTCGTCGAGGCGCAGTCGCGTCTGGAACTGCCGGCGCGTACCGTGCTCAACGTCAACATCCCCAACCTGCCGCTGGAGCATATCCGCGGAATACGCCTCACCCGCCTGGGGCACCGGGCACGTGCGGCCGCACCGACCAAGGTCGTCAATCCGCGTGGCAAGGAAGGGTACTGGATCGCTGTGGCCGGTGACGCCGAGGACGGCGGCCCGGGCACTGACTTCCATGCAGTGATGCAAGGCTATGTATCGATCACGCCGCTGCAACTGGATCGCACCTTCAACGATGCCTTCGAGCGCCTCGATGGCTGGCTGGAGGGGCTGCTTTGATGCGCGAACAGGATGATCTGCAGCGCCGTGGCGGCATCGGCATGACCTCCCAGCGTACCCGGGAGCGCCTGATCCAACGCTTGTATGAAGAGGGCGTGTCGAACAGCAAGGTGCTCGAGACCATTCGCCGCACCCCTCGCCACCTGTTCGTCGATGAAGCCCTGGCCCATCGGGCGTATGAAGATACTGCGCTGCCGATCGGCCATAACCAGACGATTTCCCAGCCATTCATGGTTGCGCACATGAGCGAACTGCTGCTGGAGGCCGGCCCGCTGGACAAGGTGCTGGAAATCGGCACCGGTTCTGGTTACCAGACGGCCATCCTGGCGCAGTTGGTCGAGCGTGTGTTTTCGGTCGAGCGGATCAAGGTGCTGCAGGATCGTGCCAAGGAGCGTCTGATCGAGCTCAACCTGCGTAACGTGGTGTTTCGTTGGGGCGACGGTTGCGAAGGCTGGCCGGCGCTGGCGCCTTACAACGGCATCATCGTCACCGCGGTGGCGCCGGAAGTCCCCCAGGCCTTGCTCGATCAGTTGGCACCCGGCGGACGCATGGTGATTCCGGTAGGGGCGGCGGGCGAAGCACAGCAACTGTTGCTGATCGTTCGTGAGGAGCAGGGTTTCTCGCGCCGGGTGCTGGGCGCCGTACGCTTCGTACCGCTGCTCAACGGGCCGCTGGCCTGAGGGCCGACGGAATATGTGCGCTGATAGCGAATTCTTGCGCCACGGGCTTGTCTATCTGGCGGGGTGAGGCGAACCCCGCCAGATAGACAAGCCCGTACGGGCCACCCAAGCGGGTCGGGCTCGGTTATAATTGAAACAATATTGCATATCGTCATATCCAGATTTCGGCACCATGAGGGGAGCGCGGGTGGGGCACACAATCATTCGGCAGCGCAAGGATCGGTCGGGTTTCAAGCTTCTGGTGATTGCGCTGGCCATGGGAACCTTGCTGGCGGGATGCTCCAGCACCGGCTCCAGTGGCGCTCGGGTGGTCGATCGCAACAACGCGGCTCCCAAGCGTCCGACCGTGACCTCGGGGCAGTATGTGGTCAAACCCGGTGATACCCTGTTCTCCATCGCCTTCCGCTACGGCTGGGACTACAAGGAGCTGGCCGCGCGCAATGGCATCGCGCCGCCCTACACCATCCGCCCAGGCCAGCCGATTCGTTTCAGCAGCGGCGCTGGGGGCACCACCACTGTAGTGTCGTCCGGTCCCTCGTCATCGAGCAGAACCACGGTCATTCGCCGCCCGGTTGGTACGCAGACCGCTCCAGCAACAAATAGCGACAAGTCGGCAACGCCTCCCCCTGCCACGACCGCTCCGACCGTCATCCAGGTGCCGGCCGCAGAGCGCGCGGTCGGGGGTTGGACTTGGCCGGCGAACGGCGTGTTGATTGGAAAATTCGCTTCAAACGGTAGTTTGAATAAAGGCATTGATATCGCCGGAGATTTGGGACAGCCTGTTTTTGCTGCATCTGATGGTGCGGTGGTTTACGCCGGGAGTGGCTTGAGGGGCTACGGCGAACTCATCATCATCAAGCACAATGATACCTACGTCAGTGCCTACGGCCACAACCGCAGGCTTATGGTTCGGGAGGGGCAGCAGGTCAAGGCAGGGCAGACGATCGCAGAAATGGGGTCTACGGGCACTGATCGGGTGAAGCTGCACTTCGAGATTCGCCGCCAGGGCAAACCCGTCGACCCACTCCAGTTCCTGCCACGCCGTTGATTGTTGCACCAGCCTGTTCCTGAAGACGTAAAGGGGACAGGCTTTAGCGCTGCCAGGGAATCAGGCGACGCTAGAGTCTGAGGTTCGAACTCAGCAAAGGACTATAACAATGGCTCTCAGCAAAGAAGTGCCGGAGTTTGACATCGACGATGATCTCCTCCTGATGGAGACAGGTATCGTTTTGGAAACGGATGTGGTGTCAGACGAACCTGCTGTACCTTCGGTTCGGACCAGGGCCAAAACGGGCTCATCGCTCAAGCAGCACAAGTATATCGACTACAGCCGTGCGCTCGACGCCACGCAGCTGTACCTCAACGAAATCGGTTTCTCGCCACTGCTTTCCCCGGAAGAGGAAGTGCACTTCGCGCGCCTGTCGCAGAAGGGCGACCCGGCCGGCCGCAAACGCATGATCGAGAGCAACCTGCGCCTGGTCGTGAAGATCGCCCGCCGCTACGTCAATCGTGGCCTGTCGCTGCTCGATCTGATCGAGGAGGGCAACCTGGGGCTGATTCGTGCCGTGGAGAAGTTCGACCCGGAGCGCGGCTTCCGTTTCTCGACCTATGCGACCTGGTGGATCCGCCAGACCATCGAGCGGGCGATCATGAACCAGACCCGCACCATTCGCCTGCCGATCCACGTGGTCAAGGAGCTCAACGTCTACCTGCGCGCCGCGCGTGAGCTCACCCAGAAGCTCGACCATGAGCCGTCCCCGGAAGAAATTGCCGGGCTGCTGGAAAAACCGGTAGCTGAGGTCAAGCGCATGCTTGGGCTCAACGAGCGTGTCTCCTCCGTCGACGTATCCTTGGGCCCGGATTCGGACAAGACGCTGCTCGACACCCTTACCGATGATCGCCCCACCGATCCGTGTGAATTGCTGCAGGACGACGACTTGTCCCAGAGCATCGACCAGTGGTTGGGCGAGCTGACCGACAAGCAGCGGGAGGTGGTGATTCGCCGCTTCGGCCTGCGTGGTCATGAGAGCAGTACGCTTGAGGATGTTGGCTTGGAGATTGGCCTTACCCGTGAGCGGGTACGGCAAATTCAGGTGGAAGGGCTCAAGCGTCTGCGTGAGATTCTGGAGAAGAACGGCCTGTCCAGCGAGTCGCTGTTCCAGTAAGCCGGAATGCGCAATACAGAATGCCCCGACGACCTCGGGGCATTTTTTATGGCCTGGGAAATAGTTCAACCTGCTAGCGTTGTTGCTTAGCGTGTAAGAGATCGCTTACTCGTGGTGTAAGCCTTCGCTACCAACAAGAGTAAACAATTGCCTTTTTCAGTAATGATGTTTTCTTAAGGCATTGAAATTATTGGTTTTTTTAGATGTTTGTAAGTGTGTCTGCTGTAGCATCTTGTTAGGTGCGTAGGTTGCTCCCGCTGGGGAAATCGCTAGTATCTGAAGTGTGCCGACGGACTGGCACAGGCTTTCAAGGATGATCGCCAAGGACATCGCAGGATGCGATTCATCAGGATGATGAATGGGACAAGCAGGGACTACGGAAAAAATGTGGGCGGGTCAAACCGCCCCTTTTTTTTGCCTACGATTTCTCCTCGCCCGGGCTTGCATGAGCCCGAATGCCAGGCACAAAAAAGGCCCTTGCGGGCCTTTTTTGTCGCTGCAGCGGTCAGCGCTCCAGATCAGCGATCTTGCCTGGCTTGCCATCCCACTCTTCAGCGTCCGGCAGGGCATCCTTACGCTCGGTGATGTTCGGCCAGATCTCAGCCAGCTCGGCGTTGAGCTCGAGGAAGTTCTCCATCCCCGCAGGCACTTCGTCCTCCGAGAAAATGGCCTGTGCCGGGCACTCAGGCTCGCACAGCGCACAGTCGATGCACTCGTCCGGGTGAATGACCAGGAAGTTCGGGCCTTCGTAGAAGCAGTCCACCGGACAGACTTCCACGCAGTCGGTGTACTTGCATTTGATGCAGTTGTCGGTGACGACGAAGGTCATTTCTAATTTTCTCCTCAGGCGACGGCAGCGTGCCCTTCCTTCCAGGGCAGCGCGGTTCACGTTGGCTGCAGGCCAGGCTAATAACCTGCAGCTCCGGCAAACCGCGGCGGATTCTACCAGCTTGCGCGGCTGGCCGTTATAACAGGTTCTTCAGTTGATATAGCATTTCGATAGCTTGACGCGGTGTCATGTCGTCCAACGCCAGCTTGCCCAGCTTCTCGATGGCCGGGTGTGGCAGGCTGGCGAACAGGTCGCTCTGGTGTGGCACCTGCGGTTCGCCCTTGGCCTTGGTCACCGGCGCCTCGTGGGGCAGGCTGGCCTTTTCCAGGCGGCCGAGGTGCTCACGGGCGCGCAGGATGACTTGCGACGGCACACCCGCCAGTTGCGCCACCGCCAGGCCATAACTCTGGCTGGCAGGGCCTGGCAGCACATGGTGCAGGAACACGATGCGCTCGTTGTGCTCGGTGGCGTTCAGGTGCACGTTGGCCACCAGTGGCTCGCTCTCCGGCAGTACGGTCAACTCGAAGTAGTGGGTGGCGAACAGGGTGTAGGCGCGCAACTGTGCGAGACGTTCGGCGGCGGCCCAGGCCAGCGACAGGCCGTCGAAGGTACTGGTGCCGCGGCCGACCTCGTCCATCAGCACCAGGCTGCGATCGGTGGCATTGTGCAGGATGTTCGCGGTTTCGCTCATCTCTACCATGAAGGTCGAGCGGCCGCCGGCCAGGTCGTCGCTGGAACCGATGCGGGTGAAGATGCGGTCCACCAGCGACAGCTCACAGCGCGCTGCAGGCACGAAGCTGCCGATATGCGCCATCAGTACGATCAACGCAGTCTGGCGCATGTAGGTAGATTTACCGCCCATGTTCGGGCCGGTAATGATCAGCATGCGGGTGCTGTTGTCCAGGCCCAGGTCGTTGGCCACGAACGGCGTGGTCAGCACCTGCTCGACCACCGGATGGCGGCCCTGCTCGATACGCAGGCACGGCTCGTCGACGAAGCTTGGGCAGTTCAGGTCCAAGGTCAGGGCACGCTCGGCGAGGTTGCTCAGCACGTCCAGCTCGGCCAGGGCCGCAGCGCTGTCCTGCAACGGCGCAAGGTGGCTGATCAAGGTCTCGAGCAGCGCGTCGTAGAGCATTTTCTCCCGGGCCAGGGCGCGACTCTTGGCCGACAACGCCTTGTCTTCGAACGCTTTGAGTTCAGGCGTGATGAAGCGCTCGGCGCCCTTGAGCGTCTGGCGGCGGATGTAGTCGCCCGGCGCTTGCTCGGCCTGTTTGGTTGGCAACTCGATGAAATAGCCGTGCACACGGTTGTAGCCAACCTTGAGGTTGGCAAGCCCGGTACGGGCTTTTTCACGGGCTTCGAGGTCGATCAGGAACTGACCGGCGTTCTCGCTCATGGCCAGCAGTTCGTCGAGTTCGCTGTCGTACCCGGTCTTGAGCACGCCACCGTCGCGGATCACCGCAGGTGGGTTGTCGATGATTGCTCGCTCCAGAAGGCTGGCCAGCTCCGGGTAGGTGCCGGTGATGGCCGCCAGGCGGGCCAGGTGGGGCGCTTCGAGCTCGGCCATGGCGTTCTGCAGTTCGGGCAGGGCGCCAAGGGCATCGCGCAGGCGCGCCAGATCACGTGGGCGAGCGTTACGCAGGCCGATACGGGCGAGAATCCGCTCGATATCACCGATTTCCTTGAGCTGCGGCTGCAGCTTCTCGAAACGGTAGCCGTCGAGGAAGCAGCGAATCGAATCCTGACGTGCCTGCAGCACTTTCAGGTCGCGCAGCGGGCGGTTCAGCCAGCGGCTCAGCAGGCGACTGGCCATGGCAGTCTGGCAGCGGTCGATGACTGACTGCAGCGTATTGTCGCGGCCGCCGGCCAGGTTGATGTCCAGCTCGAGGTTGCGACGGCTCGCGCCGTCGAGAATCACCGTGTCGTCCATGCGCTCATGGCGCAGGCTGCGCAGGTGCGGCAGGCTGGTGCGCTGGGTTTCCTTGGCGTAGGTCAGCAGGCAGCCGGCGGCGCCGATGGCCAGGGTCAGTTTGTCGCAGCCGAAGCCTTTGAGGTCCTGGGTTACGAACTGTTGGCACAGACTCTTGCGCGCCGAGTCACGATCGAAGTCCCACGGCGCCCGACGTCGCGCTCCAGGGCGTTTCTCTGCTGGCAGGCCCTGTGGCCAGTCGTCGGGAATCAGCAGTTCCACCGGGTTGATGCGCTCGAGTTCGGCGAGCAGGTTTTCCCAGCCCTTGATCTCCTGCACGGTGAAGCTGCCGCTGGTGATGTCCAGCACCGCGAGGCCGAACAGGCGTTCGTCACCCAGCAGGGCGGCGATCAGGTTGTCGCGGCGCTCGTCGAGCAGCGCCTCGTCGCTGACCGTACCTGGCGTGATGATACGCACCACCTGGCGCTCGACCGGGCCCTTGCTGGTGGCCGGGTCGCCGATCTGCTCGCAGATCACCACCGACTCACCGAGCTTGACCAGTTTGGCCAGGTAGCCTTCCAGCGAGTGGAACGGAATCCCGCACATGGGGATCGACTGGCCCGCCGACTGACCGCGCGCGGTCAGGGTGATGTCCAGCAGTTTCGCGCCTTTCTTCGCATCTTCGTAGAAGATTTCGTAGAAGTCGCCCATGCGGTAGAACATCAGCTGGTCTGGGTGCTGGTTTTTCAGCTTCCAGTATTGCTGCATCATCGGGGTGTGTGCGGAGAGATCAGACATTCAGGGCCTTGAAACAGGTGGTCTGGTGGCAATTTCGAAACCGGCAATGGTACAGGCTTTTTTTACCTGCTGCAGGACACAAAGGGCAGGGCATCGCTATGATCGGTCGATTTTCCGGGCAGCCCGAACACCGCGCGAGGAATTCCATGCCAAGGGTGGCGTTTTATCTGATGGTCGCAGGCTTGAGCCTGCCGTTACCGCTCATGGCGGCTGCACAGTGCCCGTTTCCGCAGGGCATGCAGGCCTCGATAGAGGCTTCGCGGCATGTGGTCCAGGCACGGGCTGGCGGGACACCACGGGAGCGGTTGCTGCAGGGAATACCGGCCAGGCTGGACGAGCCGACCCGCCAGTTGCTGCGCGAGATCGTGGCCGAAGTCTATGACAATGAACCGGTGCAGGCCGATGTGTATGCGGCCTACCGCTTCGAGCACTGTTTCCTGTCGCAGCAGCATGCCGATACGGTCGCTGCAATCCAGTTCAGCGACGCGTTGCCGTTGCTGCGCAAGTGCGAGCAGATCGAGCCCCAGGGCGCGCGTCCGCCTTGTGCGATGCGGGCAGTGCATACGGTGACGGGTATCCCTGAATGATCGCAGGTTCGGGGTGTGTTGCATGCATTTGCATTTCCCATCGATCTGCAGCAATATGCATTTTATGCAAAAGCGCAACGTAGCCACTGTACTCAGAGAACTGCTCGATCGCCACGGCCTGTCCCCGACGGAGCTGCACCGGCGCACGGGCGTCCCGCAATCCACCCTGTCTCGGATCCTTAGCGAGAAAATTGTCGATCCGTCAGACAAGCATGTCTCCAGAATCGCCGATTACTTCGGCGTGAGCACCGATCAGTTGCGCGGCCGCATAGAGCTGGGGGAGTCCCGCGAGGCGCAGCCCATGCATGGTCATGTGGACCTGAGCGACATCAGCCTGTGGGACGATGAAACCCCCGTCGAGGATGACGAGGTGTCCGTTCCATTTCTTCGAGAGGTCGAATTGGCAGCAGGATCAGGAAGATTCGTCATCGAGGAAAGCGAGCGCGCGCGCCTGCGTTTCGGCAAGCGCAGCCTGCGCCACAATGGTGTGCAGTTCGACCAGGCCAAGTGCGTCACGGTGCGCGGCAACAGCATGCTGCCAGTGCTGCGCGATGGCGCGACGGTCGGCGTCAACACCGGCAAATGTGCCATTGGCGATATCATCGATGGCGATCTCTACGCCATCAACCACAATGGCCAGCTGCGGGTGAAGCAGGTCTATCGCCTGCCCACCGGCATACGCCTGCGCAGCTTCAACCGTGATGAACACCCCGACGAAGACTACAGTTTCCAGCAGATGCAGGAAGAGCAGATCAGCCTGCTCGGGCATGTCTTCTGGTGGGGCATGTACGCACGCTGACCCGCAAATCCGCTGGATAAAAACCCGCTTCGGCGGGTTTTTTCATGCATACGAAGTATCCCCGCCTCCCGTCTTGCATCCCCCGCCGCCTCAAACCATACCGGGCCTACAAAAATTTTAGGCTCTCTGAAAAGCCCTACAGGCCATACCCGACAAGGCCTTCATGCATTTAAGCAACTCCTCATGCATAAATATTTTCAAAAATGCATTGACTGCATATGCATCAATGCATAGCCTGTATCTCAAGCCGGACAGCAACCGGTTGTTACACAGGCAGCGATGAACAGGCCTTGACTGTTCAGAGGGTTGGCAACTGGCCCGGGTGTGCAGCGTAAAGCACCACGATCAGTTATCCGGCGGGCAGGGGGCCGCGGTCGGAGTCACCAATTTGAAGCGGAACCGGCCGGTGTCACCAGATGTGACCGACGGTTCGACAACGCATTACTGAAGGGCCTGCACGGACGGGCCTTTTGGAATGCCGCGTTACACGGCAAGGGATCCACCGGCACTCGCCGGTGGCCATGACACAGGAGACAGGACAGTGACGAACGAGCAACAGGCGTTGCTGGAGATGCCGCTCTGGCTGGTGATCGTCCTGGCATTGCTGGGAGGGCTTTCCGGTGAGATGTGGCGGGCCGACAAGGCCGGCGCCCGAGGTTGGTCGCTGCTGCGGCGGCTGGCGCTGCGCTCGGGGGCTTGCATGGTGTGTGGGGTGTCGACAGTGATGCTGCTGTATGCCAGCGGCATGTCGATCTGGAGCGCTAGCGCCTTCGGGTGCCTGACCGCCATGGCGGGGGCCGATGTAGCCATCGGCCTCTATGAACGCTGGGCAGCCAGGCGCCTTGGTTTGAAGGACGAACGATAGGAGTGCGGCACATGAGCGAACTGGCCACCTTGCATGCGGCATTGACCGCAACGATTCGAGAGGCGATTCCGGAACTGGCATCGGTTGATGCCTATACGGAAGCAGGAAATACCCCGGCATTGCCGGCATTGCGCCATGGCATCGTGCGCATGACTGCCGATGCTGCGCCCAGGGATGGACGCTCGGTGCTGGTCACCACCTTCGAGGCGGACATCACCCCCGATGCCGCCAACCCCGAGGCACGCCTGCAGGGCAGCGTGCTGGCTGCACAACTGATGGACCTGTTGCGCCAGCAGCTATGGGGGCTCGACTTCGTTGAGCCGAGCCGCAACGTACGGGCTTTCTTCGCCGGTGCTGGCTGGCGCGTGCGCTGGGACCAGCCAGTGCTGTTGGGCGAACTGCAATGGCATTGGCCCGACCAGCCGCCGGGCAGCCTCAGGCTGGGCTTCAGTCCAGACACGGGGCCCGGTAATGAAAGCCAGTACATCGCCCCGGAGGACCTGGCATGAGCTATGTCAGTGCCACGCATGACCGCATGCTCGCCACCCTGGTGATTCCCTGCCGCGTGGTGGCGGTGGACTTGGCCGCTGCGCGGGTCAGGGTGTCCGACGGTGGCGGCTGGACCAGCGCCTGGGTGCGCTGGCATGCCCAGGCGGCCGGCAAGGCCCGGCACTGGCGGGCACCCAGCCTGGGTGAGCAGGGCGTGTTGCTCAGCCCCAGTGGCGACCCGGCGCAAGGTACTTTTTTTGCCGGGCTGTATGGCAATGCCGGCCTCCCGCCAGACAACCGCGAGCATGCCGAGGTCTGGCGCTTCGATGACGGCGGTTCGCTGACCTACGACTGGCAGGCCCGGCGCTATGACATCGAACTACCCAGCGGCAACGCGCGCATCAAGGTCGGTGCCAGCACCCTGGTGGTCAGTGATGGCGCGATCACCCTCGAGGCCTCGAGCATCACCCTGACCGGCAAGGTCACGGTCAACGGCCCGCTGATTGTCAGCGGCGACATCAACGGCGGCGGGCGGATCATCGATACCGCCGGCAACACGCCCAACCACAAACACTGAACCCAGCCCGCCATCGCGGGCTTTTTAATGCCAGGAGAACGCAATGGATACCCATCAACGCGCCCGGGATTTTCCGGGAGACGCGTCATGATCGGCCTGGACCGTCGCACCGGCCTGCCATTGGCCGGGATCGCTCACCTGCGCCAATCCATCGAGGACATCCTTACCACCCCACTGGGCAGCCGTCGCATGCGCCCGGAATACGGCAGCCAGTTGCGCCGCTATGTCGACCTGCCCGTCAACGAAGGCTGGAAGAGTGCGGTACAGGCAGAGGTCGCTCGCGCCCTTGGGCGCTGGGAGCCGCGCTTGCAACTGGAGCGGGTGAAGGTCGTGGCCGTGCTGGACGGCCAGGTCAGCCTGGCCCTGAGCGGCCGTTATCTGGGCGATGACGCGCTGGTGGAGGTGAGCGTATGAGTCAGGTAGACCTGTCCAAACTGCCCGCCCCGCAACTGCTCGAGGATCTGGATTTCGAAGCGCTGTACGAAGCCGACCTCGAGACCTTTCGTGCACATATGGGCGATGGCTGGACGGCACAGTTGGAAAGCGATCCGGTCACCAAGCTGCTCGAGGTCGGCGCCTACCGAAAGCTGCTCAACCGGGCACGCATCAATGATGCTGCGAAGGCTTTGTTGCTCGCCTATGCCCGGGGTCGCGACCTTGACCAACTGGCGGCCAACGTTTCGTTGCAGCGCCTGGTGATCCAGGCCGCCGACCCGACCACCGTTCCGCCCACCGAGGCGATTCTCGAATCCGACGACGCCCTTCGCGAACGTGTGCAACTGGTCTATGAAGGCCTGACCACCGCCGGCCCGCGCAACAGTTACATCCTCCACGCCCGCAACGCCTCGGGACGGGTCGCCGACGCGACCGCCGAAAGCCCGTCGCCGGCGGTGGTCGATGTCACGGTGCTGAGCATCGATGACGACGGTGTCGCGCCCCAGGCGCTGCTCGACGAGGTCAACGCCTACCTCAACGACGAGGACATCCGCCCGGTCGCCGACCGGGTCAATGTGCGCAGCGCCCAGGTGCTGCCATACCGGATCGACGCCGTGCTGCACATGGCCGACAACGGCCCCGAGTACGAGGCCATCCTCAGCGAGTGCCGGCGTCGTTTGCAGGCCTGGATCAACCCGCGGCGCCGCCTGGGTGTCGAGGTCGCCCGCTCTGGCATCGACGCCCAGTTGCACATCGACGGCGTCAGTCGGGTCGAGCTGATCGACTGGACCGACATCCGCCCGAGCAAGGCCCAGGCAGCCTGGTGCACAGGCTTCGACCTCAAGCGCGGAGGCTGACATGCACAGCCTTCTGCCGCTCAACCGCACCCCGCTGGAGCGGGCCATCGAAACGGCTGGCGACGAAGACCTCAAGGTCACTCTGCGCCAGCTCTACAACCCCGACACCTGCCCCGCGCACCTGCTCTACCAGCTGGCCTGGGCCTGGTCGGTGGATCGCTGGGACGACAGCTGGAGCGACACCGTCAAGCGCTCGGTGATCCGCTCAGCATTCTTCGTCCACGCCCACAAAGGCACCCTCGGCGCCCTCAGGCGGGTGGTCGAGCCGTTCGGCTACCTCATCGAGGTGGAGGAGTGGTGGCAGGCGCAGCCTGCCGGGGTGCCGGGGACCTTTGCGCTGAAGATCGGCGTCGAGAACTCGGGCATCAGCGAGCAGACCTACAACGAACTGTCGGCCCTGATCGACGACGCTCGTCCCGTCAGCCGGCACATGACCGGCATGGTGA
Source organism: Pseudomonas sp. RW10S2 (assembly GCF_014268985.1). NCBI lineage: Bacteria > Pseudomonadati > Pseudomonadota > Gammaproteobacteria > Pseudomonadales > Pseudomonadaceae > Pseudomonas > Pseudomonas sp. RW10S2. Next base: position 28,252 of record NZ_JABWRO010000037.1, read on the forward strand.
TCAGCCTGGAAAGCAACGGTGCCTTCCATCTTGGCTGCGCGCTCCAGGAAGGCGACGAGCTCGATATCTACCCACCGGCACCGCGTGACATCGACGTCGATGGCGTCATCGGGCGCGGCGGCCGAGAACACACAATCGATACCTTGGACATTGCACATGGTTGACCAGACTTCTCAGTTCTACGCCATCCTCACCAATGTGGGCGCGGCGAAGCAGGCCAATGCGGATGCCTTGGGCATTCCGTGGAAAATAACCCAGATGGGCGTGGGCGATGCCAACGGCACCGATCCGACCCCCAACGCCACCCAGACCAGCCTGATCAACGAATGGCGCCGCGCGCCGTTGAACCAGCTCAAGGTGGATGACAAGAATAGCGCGGTGATCGTCGCCGAGCAGGTGATCCCTGCCGAGGTTGGCGGGCGCTGGATCCGTGAGATCGCGCTATATGACGCCGACGGCGACATGATCGCGGTGGCCAATTGCGCTCCGACCTACAAGCCGCTGCTCAGCCAGGGCTCGGGCCGTACTCAGGTGGTGCGGATGAACCTGATCGTCAGCAGCGCGAGCAATGTGCAGTTGAAGATCGACCCTGCCGTGGTATTGGCGACTCGTGAGTGGGTCACCGAGGAACTGGCCCGGCAGGATTTCAAGCATTCAGTACTGGTAGCGACTACCGGGCCGATCACCTTGAGTGGCGTGCAGACCATTGATGGTGTGGCGCTGACTGTTGGGGCTCGAGTGCTGGTCAAGGATCAGGCAGCGGCCAAGAATAATGGTTTGTATGTGGTCGCAGGTGGGGCATGGACGCGCTGCCGTGATGCTGATACGGACGCTAAGGTTACTCCTGGAATGCTCGTCCCCGTGGAAAAGGGGCAGATCAACGGAGATACCTCCTGGCAACTGGTAAGTGATGGGCCAGTCAATTTAGACGTTTCCACACAAGTCTACGAAATGGCGTTTGGACCTACAGGCGTTGTTGCTGGAACCTATCGTAGTGTTTCCGTCGATAAGTATGGGCGGGTTATCGCTGCGAGTAATCCCACCACTGTAGCCGGCTATGGATTGCTTGATGTGTATACCAAGCCTCAAGTTGATGCAGCATTTTCTTTGAAAGCAGACCTCAACTCGCCAAGTTTGGTCGGAACGCCTTCTGCACCCACCGCAGCGAAAGGAACCAACAACCAGCAACTTGCAACTACAGCTTTTGTTCAAGGGGCTGTCGCGGCTGTGGTTGATTCCGCTCCAGAAGCGCTTAATACATTACAAGAGCTGGCAAAAGCACTTGCTAATGATCCGGACTTTGCTACTACGATGACTACGGAGCTGGCTGCTAAGCAGGCTCGGAGCGAGATTCTGACCGGATTATCAGCGCTAACAATCTCGCCTGATAAATTTATATATAGCACAGGGGTAGACAGTTTTTCATTGGCCTCTCTGTCTCCCTTTGTGCGAGATTTGTTAGGGAGCATAGATGCTGTTGCAGTTCGCGCCAATGTAGGAGCCGCAGCAACAGTGCATGGGCATGGAGTTAATGATGTCGCTGGTCTATCCGAAGCGCTTAATGCTGCTCGTGGACTTGCTCAGGGAATAGAAAATCAAGATCCGAATCTAGCTTCGGATCATGTGATTGTAACAAATCACATAAACACGCCTAATCCGCTTTATTATTGGCATATTACGACAACCTTTTATGGTTTGGTTGCTACTACGTCCAATCGTGCGCAGTTGGCCATCCAATACAATGATGGCAACGCAGTTTATGCGCGTAGTGCCTATGCGGGGCAGTGGACTAATTGGGCTAGGTTGGACACTGGTGTACCGGCAGGTACTGTAATTTATACCGCCGGCAGTGCTGCTCCGCCTGGTTTTCTCAAAGCGAATGGAGCAGCGGTTGGGCGTGCGGCATATGCTGAGCTATATGCTCAAATTGGTACCAATTATGGTGCTGGGGATGGTGTAACAACCTTTAATGTTCCAGATCTTCGTGCTGAGTTTATACGCGGTCTTGATGATGGCCGAGGGGTTGATTCTGCACGTCTTAGGGGATCTGTGCAGATGAGTCAGAATCTAGCTCACTCCCATGCGGTGACCGTTGCGGCTAGTGGCTCACACACTCACAACTTGTCTGCTGTTGCAAGCAGCGCGGGGGCTCATAGTCATGCTGCGGGCATCGGTGGATTCGGTAATATTGCAGTTGGCTCTGCTGCTAATTCGATTGCCGGAAATGATTCCGGCGTAGCTGCCTGGCAGCCTTTGAATCTTTCAGCAGGGGAACATACTCACTCTGTTTCTGGTACAGCTCTTGGCTCTGGGGACCACTCGCATTTGGTAACAGTTGCTGCCGACGGCGGTAGTGAAGGGCGTCCTCGTAATATCGCACTACTAGCTTGCATAAAATACTGAAAGGCTTTGCAGAAGGTAGGTTCTGCCTTTTTTTATTGAGTAAGCTTTCGTTTTGACGGAATTTTAGTTGTTGCGTTGACTTAATTTGGGGGGTGAAAGCTCCCTTTCTAAACTCCGCAATTGCCGAGTTTTAATTTCCATCTGGAGTAACCTTACATGAGTGAATTCTTCCACGGCGTCACCGTAACCAACGTAGACACCGGCGCCCGCAACATCGCACTGCCGTCGTCCTCGATCATCGGCCTGGTCGACACCTTCACCGAAGGTGCCGGTGTCACGGCCAAGGCCAACGACCTGGTCCTCATCACCAGCGAGCGTGAAGCCGTGGCCGCCTTCGGCGCCGATGCGGCGATCACCAAGGCCTGTCGTGCCATCTACAGCCGCGCCAAGGCGGTCATCGTCGCCTGCGGCGTGGCCAAGCTCGAAGAGGCGGCCGAGCAGACCGCGGCGATCATCGGCAACGTGCTCGCTGACGGCAAGCGCACCGGCCTGCAGGCACTGCTCGACGGCAAGAGCCGTTTCAACGCCCAGCCGCGCCTGCTGGTCGCGCCCAAGCACAGCGCCACCCAGGCGGTCGGCACCGCGCTGGTGGCACTGGCCGACAAGCTGCGCGGCATCGCCATCATCGACGGCCCTGGCACCACTGACGAAGCCGCGCTCGCCTACGCCAAGAACTTCGGTGCCAAGCGCGCCTTCCTGGTCGATCCGGGCGTGCGCTACTTCGACACCGTCGCCGAGGCCACCGAGGATGCGCCAGGTTCGGCCTGGGTCGCCGGCCTGTTCGCCTTCACCGATCGCGAGTACGGCTTCTGGGCCTCGCCGTCGAACAAGGAGTTCGTCGGTATCACCGGCACCAGCCGCCCGGTGGAGTTCCTCGATGGCGACGACAGCTGCCGCGCCAACCTGCTGAACAACGCCAACATCGCCACCATCATTCGCGATGACGGCTTCCGCCTGTGGGGCAACCGCACCCTGTCCAGCGATCCGAAGTGGGCCTTCGTCACCCGCGTGCGGACCATGGACATCGTCATGGACGCGATCCTCTACGGCCACAAATGGGCCGTCGACCGCTCCATCACCGCCACCTACGTCAAGGACGTCACCGAGGGCCTGCAGGCCTTCATGCGCGACCTGAAGAACCAGGGCGCGATCATCAACTTCGAGGTCTTCGCCGATCCGGAGTTGAACACCGCCAGCCAACTGGAGCAGGGCAAGGTGTACTGGAACATCCGCTTCACCGACGTACCGCCTGCCGAAAACCCCAATTTCCGCGTCGAAGTCACCAACCAGTGGCTGACCGAAGTCCTCGATTCCGCCGCTTAAGGAGCGCATCTACATGGCAATGATTCCCGAAACCCTGGCCAACCTGAACCTGTTCGTCGACGGTGTGAGCTTCCAGGGCGATGTACCCAGCCTGACCCTGCCCAAACTGACCCTGAAAATGGAAGAACACCGTCCCGGTGGTATGGACATGCCCGTCGAGATGGACCTGGGCATGGAGAAGCAGGAAGCGGCCTTCACCACCACCGGCGTGCGCCGCGAGTCGCTGAAGTTCTTCGGCCTGGCCGATGGCACGGCCTTCAACGGCACGTTCCGCGGCGCCTTCAAAGGCCTCAAGGGCCAGATCAATCCGGTCATCGTCACCCTGCGCGGCTCGCTCAAGGATATCGACATGGGCGACTGGAAATCCGGCGACAAGGCCGAGATCAAGCACAGCGTCGCGCTCAGCTACTACAAGCTGGAGGTTGATGGTCGCCTGGTCTACGAGATCGATGCCCTGGGCATGAAGCGGGTGATCGACGGTGTCGACCAACTGGCGGCGCAGCGTACTGCGCTGGGCCTGTAAGGGAGGTGTTCATGGCTCAGGAAAACCGCCAGCCCCAGTGGCTGAACCTTGCAGCCGACCGCGTCACGGTGCGTTTGTCGCGTCCGAGCGAGGCCAATGGCATTCAGGTCGACAGCCTGACGTTGCGGGCCCCGACGGTGCGTGACATGCGCAACGCCAAGGCCGGCGGCGCCAGCGACGACGAGCAGCGCGAGCTGAACTTGTTCGCCTCGCTGGCCGAAGTCGGCATCAAGGACCTCGAAGGCCTCACCCTGAAGGACTACGGCCGCTTGCAGGCCGGGTATTTTCGCCTGGTGCAGGACGACGAGGTTTGACCCGACCCGGCAGAAGGCCGCCGCAAGGCGGCTGGCCAAGGAGCTGAACTTTTCCGCGAGCGAAATCATGACCATGTCGTTCAGCGACATGGTCTGGTGGCTTTCGGATTGAGAGGATTAACGGATGGCGAACAAATCAGGGATTGCCCTGGGGGAAGCCGTCGCATCTGGCTCGGCTTTCCCTGGCGCGCTCGATGACTATCGCGCCAGGTTTACCGATCATTGGGCGCCTTACGGCAAGGCGCTGCAATCGTTTTCATCACCGCTGGATATCTGGCGACCAGGCCCGTATCCATCGGTCGTGCCACAGCTGTCGAACTGGCAAGGACTCACTCCGGCACTGGAGCACCAGCCGTTACCCTTGGCTGAACAGGGATGGCGCGCATCCAACTCACCCCCGTTCGAGTTGCCCGCTCAGATCGTACATGCGTACCCCCAGCCTCGGCCGCGCGCAGATTCAACTCCCCGGATCAACGCGGATGCACCTGAAGCTCGACAAGGGGTGGTGTCGGGGGAGGGCGAAGCAGTTTCGTCAGCCTCTGCTGATCCCACACCGAGCCGAGCCACTGCCCGTACCCGAGCAGGGGCTGCGGCCAAGGAGGCTGCCTCTGCAACCAAGTTGGATTTGGGGTTGAAGCTCTTCCACACCGCTTCCACCGCCACCACGGCGAAGGAGCAGGCAGTGGGCTATCTCAGTGCGGTTGGGTCGGCAGTCGGCACAATAGGCGGCAAGGCCTTGGGGGCGGCGGTGCCGCGCTGGGGCACGATGGTCTCGGAGGTGGGCGGCGTTGCCTTCGGTATGGCCGGCGATAAGCTGGGCGCCTGGGCTGGCGAGCGGGTCACGAACCCTGCATCGGCTACAGCCAAGGACAAACCACCATCAACGCCGGTATCGACTCAGTCGAAACCTGACGCGGATCCTTATTCGACGCTGTCTGGCTCAGTCAGGGACGCGCTTACGACTGCTGCGGTGGTGGGCGGGGGTTATGCCAGCTGGGAGGTACTCAAGCGGCGTTACACCAACCCAGGGGCTGTCGCTGGGACCGCCAAGGGCGTCGCAGAGAACCTCAAGGCATTGAAAATACCCCTTGCTTCGATGTTCATCGAGGCTGGTGCAAAGGCGGCCTATACCTATGGCACGGCGCAAACCCGTGAAGAAAAGTGGAGCGGTTATGGCGGCGCGGCAGGGGGCCTGATCCTTGGTGGCGCCCTGGGTGCCGCCGGATCGTTGCTGGGTCCGATCGGTACCACGATAGGGATGTCGGTCGGCAACTTTGTGGGCGATCAGGTTGGGTCGGCGGTAGGCAAATATTTGGCCACCCAGTACCAAGAGCCTGCCTCCACAGAGCAGCCGGTACGGCGCGGGCTGCCGGCCAAGGCGAGCGGGACGGCAAAGGAGCAGAGCCCGGAGCGTGCCAGGTCGTCAGGACCGCCGTCTCCTCTTCGGCCGGCGGGGCTTATGGCGCAGTTTGCAACCGCCGCAAGCGTTTCATCGCAACGGCGGCCTTCGATGTTGACTAGGCCGAAGCCGGGTTCGACTGCTGACACTGCCGGCATGGACAAGGCTCTCGTGAGGGATCTGTTGAGACGTCCTGTGGATGAGGGGAGGCCGCCAAGTGCGGCGGCCAAGCACCGGGTTGCAGGCGCCATCGCTGAGCCTCGTGCATGGCCTCCGGCGATTCCTGGTCTTTCGTTGGTCCCCGGTATCGTGCCTTCTCCCAGATTCGAAAGTCCTGGCGCCAGCGTTGCGCCCGCTGCCATAAAGGTCGAGCTCCCTCGATCGCCTCAGAAGCCGTCAAGGCCGGCTGCTGTACTGGGGTTGCCGAAGGTTGCGGTGCAGGCCTCAGCGTCTGGACGTTCAGCTGTAATGGACAAGCTCGCAGTAGAGGTGCAGATACCAGCCGCGCAGTTGTCGGTGCCGCCGCAAGCCAGCGTCCTGCCAGATGCTCCGCCGCAAGCCCCGGCCCAACCGGTGATTACCAGCGGGGCAGGCCAGCCCTTCAACTTCACCACCAACATCCCCATCACGCTGCAAGGCGCCGCTGTTGCACACGACCAACTCGCCACCGACCTGGAACTGGCTGTGCGCCGGGTACTGGAAGAACGGCAAAGAGCTGATGAAGCGCGTCTGGCAGACCCTCTACGACAATTTTGAACCGGAGGGACATTCATGACCTACCTGGAGCAGTTGCAGGCCGCACTGCATGCACTGGTCAAGGCGGGCGAGGAGGGGCGTCGGCGTGCCGGCGCCATGCTCGACCCGATGAACCAGGCCGTGGATCACGTCAAGGAAGCCGCGGCCGAACTCGAAGCATTGCCCTGGATCGGACCGGCCATCGGCAAGCGCCTGCAACGTACCCTGCGTGCCATCGACTCGGCACAAGGGCGTGTCAACAAAGTGATTGCCCGCTACGACAAGACCGTCGACGAGGTGCGCAAGGTGCAGGAGCGTGTCGAGGTCTTTTCCGAGCACCTGGGCAAGGCTGGCGCGGCGATCCGCAAGGTGGTGGGCGATGCCCGCGCAGTGGCAGGCGGGGTGCTCGTCACCTTCGGCTTCGCGCCGCTGACAACGCCGGCCGCCGAAGCAATCAAGCCATTCCCGCACCTGCTGGTGCTGCAACCGCTGAAGGCCAATGCAACACCGTACTACTTCAACCTCGATACCGCCGCGTTCGACCAGTTGCGTCGCCAGACCCGTTTCCGCTGGGCTGCCCAGGAGCGCCTGAGCCGTGACAGCGCGCAGCAGGCTGTCGGCCAGGGCGAGGAGACGATCAGCATCCGTGGTGCGATCTTCCCTGCGTTCAAGGGCGGACTTGGCCAGTTGCAGACCCTGCGCAGCATCGGTCGTCAGTTGCTGCCCCTGAGCCTGACCACCGGTTACGGCGAGGTGCTCGGCAATTGGTGCCTGACCAGTATCGATGAAGACCAGAGCAATCTGCTGGCAGGCGGTATTCCACGCAAACAGGGTTTTTCACTGGAGTTCACCCGCTATGGCGAAGACCTGCAAAACGTCTGACGGCGACCTGCTCGACACCCTCTGCCAGCACTACTACGGCCACCTCAACCGCACGGTCGAAGCCGTACTGGAGGCCAATCAAGGGCTGGCCGACGAAGACCAGCCGCTGCGTGCCGGCGTGATGATCCTGCTGCCCGACCTACCCACTGCCACGGTCAGCAGCGTGCAGCTCTGGGACTGAGCGTAGGCCCATATCCACACCGACAACGGAGGCATGAGTCATGCAACCCGTCTTCAGCATCAATGCCGATGGCAAGGACATCACCGCGCTGATCAACGACCGCCTGCTGCTGCTGCGCACCACCGACAAACCCGGCATGGAGTCCGATACGTTCGAGCTGCGCATCGATGCCCGCGACGGCGCCCTGGCCCTGCCGCCTCGCGGCGCGGTGCTGGAGGTGCACCTGGGCTACGCCGGGCAGCCGCTGACGCTGCTGGGGCGCTTCACCGTCGATGAGGTCGAGCTATCCGGGCCGCCAGATACGCTGGTGATCCGCGGCAAGGCCAGCGACCTGTGCGGCAGTGGCAGAACCATCCGCAGCGGCAGCTGGGAGAACGTTCCGCTGCAACGCATCATCGTCGAGATTGGCGCGCGCAACGGCTGGCAGGCGATCTGCCCGGTCACCCTGAACGTGCCTCGTATCGACCAGTACAACGAATCGGACTTCAACTTCATCACCCGTCTGGCTCGTCAGTACGACTGCACTGGCAAGCTCGCCAACGGCCAGTTGCTGGTACTGCCGCGCCAGGGCGGGCAGAGCGCCAGCGGCAAGACGCTGGGGCTGGTGACACTGCGGCGCGGCGACGTCAGCCAGTGGCAGTTTCGCCTGGACGACAAGGCCACCCGCAAGGCCGTGCGCACCCGTCACCAGGACAGTGCCAGCGGTGAGCTAAAAGTGGTCGAGCTGGGCAACGACGCAGGCTCCGAGAGCCAGCGTCCTGTCCATACCGACCGCCACCTGTACCCCAATCGCGCCGCCGCCGAACAGGCTGCCCGCGCACGCTTGGCCAGCTTCAACCGCGAGACGGCCAGCGTGCGCCTGGACATGCCCGGGCGCACTGACCTGTTCGTCGAACGCAGCATCGAGGTGAGTGGTTTTGTCGACGGGCTAGACGGCCAGTACCTGATCGACTCGGTCGAGCAAGTGTTCACCGGGTCCGGCTGGCGGACCACCGTGCAGTGCAACGGTGGCAGGGCAGGCAAGTCTGGGAACAAGGGCAGTGCATCGGGCAAGGCCGCTTCACTCAAGGCGTGAGCCGGCCTGACCACTCAGTAGAGGACGCGCCTATGTTCGTCGAGTTTCGCTGCGGCCAGTGTAGGAAGCTACTGGCCCGCATCACCCCCGCTTCCGAGCTCCAGATCAAGTGCGGCCGCTGCCGCACGCTGAATCATGTGAAAGCCACGCGCTTCGAGCCATCGCCTGCGAGCGATCACCCGGCGGAACTGTCCGCCGATCAAACTGATAGCAATGGAGAATGTAATCATGTCGCTTACCGCACAGGAAATTCAGGACTGCAAGGCACTGGTCACCAGCATCTGGGGGGCCAGTGTGGCCGCTAACCTCGACTACAACGAGGAGGTGGTGGAAGTGGTGCGCATCACGGTCGAGCAGATCAGCATCTGCTCGCAACGATTGGCCGACTTCTTCTCGGCATTGGTCATCGTCGTGGGTGGCGTCGCGGCCGCTGTGTATTCGCGGATGTGGCTGGTCAAGGGTGCCAAGCGGATCGCCGATGAGATCCAGAACCTCAAGGAGGCCAACCTGCAGGCCCGCGCCTGTATTGCCCAGGCCGCGGCGACCTATCGCTCGCCGCTGGAAATGGCGTCGCTGGGTATCTGAGCCAGCTGCCTCGATGTTCCCGAGCCCAGGCATTGCCTGGGCTTTTTTTCTTGCGCCAAGGAGGTGCTGCATGCTCACCGAGCGGCAACTCATTCAGATCTATCCACTCGCCGGCCAGCGTGTCGGTGCGTTTCTCACACCTCTCAACGAAGCCATGGCCCGTTGGGAGATTGATCACCCCAAGCGCATCGCCGCCTTTCTCGCCCAGGTCGGTCATGAGTCCGGCCAGTTACGCTATGTGAAGGAACTGGGCAGCGACCGCTACCTTTCACGCTACGACACCGGCCCACTGGCCCTGCGCCTGGGCAACACCCCTGAGGCTGACGGCGATGGCCAGCTGTATTGCGGTCGCGGCCTGATCCAGGTCACCGGGCGTAACAACTACCAGGCCTGCAGCCGTGCGCTGTTCGGTGATGAGCGGTTGCTGGCGCAACCCCAGCTTCTCGAGCAGCCGCGTTGGGCCTGCGAGTCGGCGGCCTGGTTCTGGCAGTCGCGCGGGCTCAATGCCTTGGCCGATCGTGGTGAATTCAACCGCATCACCCGGCATATCAACGGTGGGCTCAATGGCCTGGATGAGCGCCTCAAGCTCTGGGCCAGGGCCCGGGAGGTCTTGTGCTGAGCCGTTGGCAGCTCTGCGCATGCCTGGCGCTGATGCTGCTGTCGGCGGCACTGGCCTGGCAGGCCCAGGCCTGGCGCTACGAGCGTCTGTTCGCCGAGTCGGACGAGCTCCAGGCGCGCCAGCGAGTGGAGCAGGCCGAGGTGCTCAACGAGCAACTGCGCAGCGAGCGCGAGCAGCGCCAGGCGCTCGAGCGCCGCCTGCATGACAGCGAGTCCAACCATTTCCAGGAGCTTACCGATGCGCAACAGAATCAGGCTCGGCTGCGTGATCGCCTTGCTACTGCCGATCTGCGCCTGTCGGTCCTGGTCGAGCGTGACGCCGCCTGTTCCACAATGCCTGACGCCACCGGCGCCGGCGGCGTGGATCATGGCGCCTTACGCGCCCGACTTGACCCGGCGCATGCTCGACGAATTATCGCCATTACCGACGACGGCGACCGGGGGCTGATCGCCCTGCGTGCCTGCCAGGCGTATATCCGCGCGCTGGCGCCGTGAATCCTTGCCTGGGGGGATGAGGGTGGTAGGGTAGTGCGCAGTCACGCAAGGAGCCTGTCATGGACCCGATCACCGTACTTTCTACCCGCCTGGGCGAACACCTGCGCCGTTTCAATGCGCAGGTGACCACCGCCGAGTCCTGCACCGGCGGGGGCATCGCCGAGGCGATCACCCGTATTCCCGGCAGTTCGGCCTGGTTCGAGGCCGGCTACGTCACCTACTCCAACACCCAGAAGACCCGGCAGCTTGGCGTCCCCGAGGCACTGTTCACCCAGGTTGGCGCAGTCAGCCAGGAGGTGGTCGAGGCCATGGTTCGTGGTGCCCAGGCCGCCAGCGGCGCGCGTTTTGCCGTGGCGGTCAGTGGTGTCGCCGGGCCGGATGGCGGCTCGCCGGCCAAGCCGGTGGGCACTGTATGGCTGGCCTGGGGCGATGGAGGCCGTGTTATCAGCGAGCGCCGTCACTTCGATGGCGACCGCGAGGCGGTGCGCCGACAGACGGTGATCGCTGCGTTAGACGGCTTGTTACAGCTTGGTGCCGAGTAAATCGCTCGACGGGGGTTTGCGGAAACGAATCCCTGTGGAATAATACTGGCTACTTATACAGGTATTCCGGCCATCAGGGCCACGTCGAACACGTGAGGATTTCAATGGACGACAACAAGAAGCGCGCCTTGGCTGCGGCCCTGGGTCAGATCGAACGCCAATTCGGCAAGGGCGCAGTCATGCGCATGGGCGATCACGAGCGCCAGGCTATTCCAGCCATCTCCACCGGCTCGCTGGGCCTGGACATCGCCCTCGGCATCGGCGGCCTGCCAAAGGGCCGTATCGTCGAGATCTACGGCCCGGAATCCTCGGGCAAGACCACGCTGACCCTGTCGGTCATCGCCGAAGCCCAGAAGAACGGCGCCACCTGCGCCTTCGTCGACGCCGAGCATGCCCTCGACCCTGAGTACGCTGGCAAGCTGGGCGTCAACGTCGATGACCTGCTGGTCTCGCAGCCAGACACCGGCGAACAGGCCCTGGAAATCACCGACATGCTGGTGCGTTCCAACGCCGTCGACGTGATCATCGTCGACTCCGTGGCTGCCCTGGTACCCAAGGCCGAGATCGAAGGCGAAATGGGTGACATGCACGTCGGCCTGCAGGCCCGTCTGATGTCCCAGGCGCTGCGAAAGATCACCGGTAACATCAAGAACGCCAACTGCCTGGTCATCTTCATCAACCAGATCCGTATGAAGATCGGCGTGATGTTCGGTAGCCCGGAAACCACCACCGGCGGTAACGCCCTGAAGTTCTACGCCTCGGTCCGTCTGGATATCCGTCGTACTGGCGCGGTGAAGGAAGGCGACGAAGTGGTCGGTAGCGAAACGCGCGTCAAGATCGTCAAGAACAAGGTTTCGCCACCCTTCCGTCAGGCCGAGTTCCAGATTCTCTACGGCAAAGGTATCTACCGTAACGGCGAGATCATCGACTTGGGCGTCTCTCAAGGCCTGGTCGAGAAGTCCGGCGCCTGGTACAGCTACCAGGGCAACAAGATCGGCCAAGGCAAGGCTAACGCCGCCAAGTACTTGCAAGAGAACCCGGCCATCGGTTCGGAAATCGAGAAGCAGATTCGTGAGAAGCTGCTGACCTCCGGCGCTGTCGCCGCGGCTGCCAAGGCTGCCGCCGCCGAAGCTGATGCCGACGATATGGCTGATGCTGAAGCCGGTTATTGATATCGCTGGTTGATCGCACATGTCGTCCGTCGTACTCGACACCCCCGTCGCCGTTCGGCGGACAGCCATGGACCTGCTTGCGCGCCGCGAGCACGGTCGTGTCGAGCTGACTCGCAAGCTGCGTCAGCGCGGCGCCACGGATGAGCTGATCGAGCCCGCGCTTGATCGGCTTGCCGAGGAAGGCCTGCTCAGTGAGGCCCGCTATCTGGAGAGCTTCATCTCCTACCGTTCCAACGCCGGTTATGGTCCAGCGCGTATTCGTGAAGACCTGAGCCAGCGAGGGTTGAACCGTGGCGATATCGATCAGGCACTGCGCGAAAGCGGTGTAGATTGGTCAGCCCGCTTACGGGACGTCTGGCAGCGCAAGTTCGCCGGGCAACGCCCTCAGGATCCTCGCAGCCGAGCGCAGCAAACACGCTTTCTCGCCTACCGTGGTTTTTCCATGGACATGATCGGGCGACTGCTCAGCGGGCGCGATCTCGACGATTGACGGCCAGTGCGGCTGACATGGCAGACATCTGCCAGGTCAG
>NZ_JABWRO010000038.1:0-40780 GCF_014268985.1 Pseudomonas sp. RW10S2
GGGGGGGGGGGGGGGGGGGGGTTTCCCCCGCGAATGCGCTGAAGCCCCAAATTCAGCGTGGCAGTTTCCCCATCCTGTTTCCCCTTTTCATTCTGTGAATCCATGCAAAGCAGCAGCACCCTTTTTCCCGTGGCCCTGCTCAGTGCCGAGCGCCGTGGCGACCTCAGCGAAGATGTCTACCGAATCAAGGCCGGCAACAGCCCCGACGCCAGTGTCGAGCTGGCGCTGACCCGCCTCGGGCTGGCCGATCAGCCTTCCACTCCGGGCGTGCCGGTGATCCTCCTGCATGGCAGTTTCTCCAACCGCCGCTTCTGGTATTCGCCCAAGGGCATTGGCCTGGGGGCGTTCCTGGCGCGTGCCGGTTTCGATGTGTGGATCCCGGAAATGCGTGGCCACGGGCTGTCGCCGCGCAACCGCCAGTGGCGGCAGAACACCGTGGCGGACTATGCGCGTTTCGATCTGCCGGTGATCGGGGCCTTTGTCCAGGAAATGGCAGGGCAGGCACCGCACTGGATTGGCCATTCACTGGGTGGCACCACACTGGTGGCGGCGCTCGGCGGCGGCTACCTGGACAGTGTCGGTGTGGCCAGCGTGGCCTTGTTCGGCACTCAGGTCAGTCGTGTGTACTGGCCGCTGAAAGTGCCACCGGTTGCCTGGGGCGCACGTCTGCTGGTCAAGCGCTTCGCACAGCTCTCCGGGCCGCGCCTCAAGCGTGGGCCGGAAGACGAACCGATCGGGCTGGCGCTGGAAAGCCTGCGCTGGCATGGGCTGTTCGGGCGTTTCGGGGTCAAGGGCCAGGATTGGTGGGCTGGGCTGTCGCAGGTCGAGGCGCCGCTGCTGGCAGTGGCTGGCGCGGCAGATTTCCAGGATCCGGTATGGGCCTGTCGCAAACTGTTCGAACAGTGGGGCGGCGAGTGCAAGCAGTTCCTGCGCCTGGGCCGTGAAGAAGGCTTCGAGGCCTTTGGGCATGTCGACATGCTGGTGAGCAAGGCCGCGCAGGCGCAGGTCTGGCCGCTGGTGGCGCGCTGGTTGAGCGATCCCCAGGCGCCCGTCCAAGAAGGTTGAATGAGCGACCATTCGCGGGCAAGCCCGCTCCCACATGCTGTCAGTGGCCGGTTCTCCAGGGTTGTGGGAGGCCCGTAGGAGCGGGCTTGCCCGCGAATGCCGCACCACCGAACTCGCGGATGACTGCAACGGCCTTCAGGGTGTAGCCTTGCCCGATACCCGCTTTCGTTGTGACTGACAGGAGCTTCCCATGCAGCATTACGTAACGCCCGACCTGTGCGACGCCTACCCGGACCTGGTCCAGGTGCTGGAGCCGATGTTCAGCAATTTCGGCGGCCGCGACTCTTTCGGCGGCCAGATCGTCACCATCAAGTGCTTCGAAGACAATTCCCTGGTCAAGGAGCAGGTCGAGCTCGACGGCAAGGGCAAGGTCCTGGTGGTCGATGGCGGCGGATCGCTGCGCCGTGCGCTGCTGGGCGACATGCTCGCCGAGAAAGCAGCGAAGAATGGCTGGGAAGGCCTGGTGATCTACGGCTGTGTGCGTGACGTGGATGTTCTGGTGCAGACCGACGTCGGCGTGCAGGCCCTGGCCAGTCATCCGATGAAGACCGACAAGCGCGGCATTGGCGACCTCGATGTGGTGGTCAGCTTTGCCGGCGTCACTTTCCGTCCCGGCGAATACATCTACGCCGACAACAATGGCGTGATCGTCTCGCCAAGCCCCCTGAAGATGCCGGAGTGATGCGCCGCGCGCGCTGATGGAGCATTGATGTTCGAGGAAGACAACGCGCAGTGGGGGCTGGTCCATGCCCTGGTGCTCGACGGCAAGGGCGGCGCGCGCGCCATTGCCCGTACCGAGTTGGACAATCTGCAATTGCAGGCGCAAGAGAGCCTCTGGCTGCACTGGGATCGCAGTCATCCGCAAACCCGCACCTGGCTGCTGCACGACAGCGGCCTGAGCGAGTTCGCCTGCGATCTGCTGCTCGAGGAGAACACTCGCCCGCGCCTGCTGCCGCTGGCCAACGAGCAGTTGCTGCTGTTTTTGCGCGGGGTCAACCTCAACCCTGGCGCAGAGCCGGAAGACATGGTTTCGGTGCGCATCTTCGCCGAAGCGCGTCGCGTCATTTCGCTGCGCCTGAGGCCTTTGCGCGCGAGCGACGAGATCCTGCAGCAACTGGATGAGGGCAGGGGGCCGAAATCGGCCTCCGAGTTGCTGTTGCTGATGGGTGAACTGTTGACCGAAAAGGTCCAGGCACTGGTCAGCGACCTGTCCGAAGCGGTCGATCTCGAGGAAGAGAAGGTAGAATCCGACGAACGGTATAGTCCGGCCCAGGGCAATCTGCAGCAGATCCGCCGTCGTGCCGCCGGGCTGCGTCGCTTCCTGGCGCCACAGCGTGATATCTATGCCCAGCTTTCGCGCAACAAGTGGAGCTGGTTCGCCGACGCCGACGCCGATTACTGGAACGAGCTGAACAACAGCCTGATCCGTTATCTCGAGGAGCTGGAACTGGCGCGAGAGCGCGCTGCGCTGGTGCTGGAAGGCGAGGACCGGCGGCGCAGCGAGCGGATGAACCGGACCATGTACCGCTTCGGCATCATCACCTGCATCTTCCTGCCGATGAGCTTCATCACCGGCCTGCTCGGCATCAATGTCGGTGGTATTCCGGGGGCCGAGAACCCCTATGGCTTCCTGTTCGCCTGCCTGGTGGTGTTGGGCCTGGCCGCAGGGCAATGGTGGTTGTTGCGCAAGTTGCGCTGGGTCTGAGCGTCGAGCACGTATGTATTTTGAAACATTCGTCCCATATCCCTGTGTGACCCGTCGGCCAGAGCCCTCGTCTTTGACTGACATCACGCGAGGTGCCCATGCACGATCCGTTTGAAGAATCCCTGCGCGACCTGCTCAAGGCGTCGCCGTCCGGCCATGACCGAGACGACGACGCCTGCCTGGGGCGCGTGCTCAAAACCGCCAACCGTCAGGTTGGCGCGGGCGATCTGTTCAGCCTGCTGGGCCGCTGGAGCCAGGCGCTGCTGATCGCTGTCAACAATGGCTCGGCGCATGTCGCGCCGGTGCGCCGTACCCCTGCCGCAGGCAGACAGAAAGCTGATAAGGCCGATTGAATATGGAACTCGATCTCTGGACCCAGAGCCTGGTCACCGCCATGACTGCCCTTTGGACCAAGGTGGCGAACTTCATCCCCAACCTGTTCGGCGCGCTGGTCGTGGTGCTGCTCGGTTTCGTGGTGGCCAAGCTGCTCGACACACTGCTGTCCAAGCTGCTCGCCAAGTTCGGCCTCGACCGCCTGATGAGCGGGACTGGGCTGACCAAGATGCTCGGCCGGGTCGGTATCCAGGTACCGATCTCGACGCTGATCGGCAAGATCGTCTACTGGTTCATCCTGCTGATCTTCCTGGTTTCGGCCGCAGAATCGCTGGGCCTGGAGCGGGTCTCCGCCACCCTCGACATGCTTGCCCTGTACCTGCCCAAGGTGTTTGGCGCGGCGCTGGTACTGCTGGCCGGCGTATTGCTGGCACAGCTGGTCAACGGCCTGGTGCGCGGCGCTGCCGAAGGCATCGGCCTGGAGTACGCAGCGGGCGTCGGGCGCATCGCCCAGGGGCTGGTCATCATCATCGCGATCTCGGTGGCGATCAGCCAGCTCGAGGTCAAGACCGACCTGCTCAACCATGTGATCGTCATCGGGCTGATTACCGTTGGTCTGGCCGTGGCCCTGGCAATGGGCCTGGGCAGCCGGGAAATCGCCGGGCAGATCCTTGCCGGGATCTACGTGCGCGAGTTGTATCAGGTCGGCCAGCAGGTGCGGATTGGAGAGGTCGAAGGGCATATCGAAGAGATCGGAACGGTCAAGACGACGCTGCTGACCGATGATGGCGAACTGGTATCGCTGTCTAATCGAGTGCTGCTTGAGCAGCGTGTCAATAGCCGCTAACCGCACAAAAGCTGTTAATGTATGCCGCCGCAAAAATCGGCCCCAGGGGCTGAGCGGCGACATTGACCTGACTGTCGGCCAGATCCGTTTTGAATAAAGTCTATTCGCCGCCCATGCGTTACGACCCCCGCGAGCTCACCGACGAGGAGTTGGTGGCGCGTTCGCATGAGGAGCTGTTTCATGTTACCCGCGCCTATGAGGAGCTCATGCGGCGCTACCAACGGACCCTGTTCAACGTCTGTGCACGTTATCTGGGGAACGATCGGGATGCTGACGATGTCTGTCAGGAGGTCATGCTGAAAGTGTTGTACGGCCTGAAGAATTTCGAGGGCAAATCGAAGTTCAAGACCTGGCTCTACAGCATCACCTACAACGAATGTATCACCCAGTACCGCAAGGAGCGTCGCAAGAGAAGGTTGATGGATGCCCTGAGCCTGGACCCCGTCGAAGAGGCGTCCGAGGACAAGGCTCCGAAACCGGAAGAAAAAGGCGGGCTGGATAAATGGCTGGTGTATGTGAACCCGATCGACCGGGAAATTCTGGTGCTACGTTTTGTCGCAGAGCTGGAGTTTCAGGAGATCGCCGACATCATGCACATGGGCCTGAGCGCCACGAAAATGCGTTACAAGCGTGCGCTCGACAAGCTTCGTGAGAAATTTGCGGACTCGGCTGAAACTTAGTCCTACGCAAATGGCTCAAACGAATCGGCAAGGTCTGCTAGACTTGCCGTCGAGTTGTCCCCCGGTTTTTGGTGGGGCGGCTTAACTATCACCAGATGGGGATTTAACGGATGAAATTGAAAAACACCTTGGGCTTGGCCATTGGTTCGCTCGTAGCCGCCACCTCGATTGGCGCTATGGCACAAGGCCAAGGCGCCGTCGAAACCGAGATCTTCTACAAGAAGGAGTTCTTCGACAGCCAGCGCGACTTCAAGAACGACGGCAACCTGTTCGGCGGCTCGATCGGTTACTTCCTGACCGACGACGTTGAACTGCGTCTGGGCTACGACGAAGTTCACAACGCTCGTGGCGACGACGGCAAGAACATCAAGGGCTCGAACACTGCCCTGGATGCCGTTTACCACTTCAACAACCCATACGACGCTATCCGTCCGTACGTTTCGGCTGGTTTCTCCCACCAGTCGCTGGGCCAGACCGGCCGTGGCGGTCGTGACCACTCCACCTTCGCCAACGTTGGCGCTGGCGCCAAGTGGTACATCACCGACATGTTCTACGCCCGTGCCGGCGTTGAAGCCCAGTACAACATCGACAAAGGTGACACCGAGTGGGCACCGAGCGTCGGCGTTGGCCTGAACTTCGGCGGTAGCCCGAAGCAGTCCGCAGCTCCTGCTCCTGCTCCGGTTGCCGAAGTCTGCACCGACAGCGACAACGACGGCGTCTGCGACAACGTCGACAAGTGCCCTGACACCCCGGCCAACGTCACCGTTGACGCCGACGGCTGCCCGGCTGCCGCTGAAAACGTCCGCGTTGAGCTGGACGTGAAGTTCGACTTCGACAAGTCGGTCGTCAAGCCTAACAGCTACGGCGACATCAAGAACCTGGCTGACTTCATGAAGCAGTACCCACAAACCACCACCGTGGTTGAAGGTCACACTGACTCCGTAGGTCCAGACGCTTACAACCAGAAGCTGTCCGAGCGTCGTGCCAATGCTGTCAAGCAGGTTCTGACCCAGCAGTACGGCATCGAATCCAACCGTGTTGACTCGGTTGGCTACGGTGAGACCCGTCCAGTTGCTGATAACGCCACCGAAGCTGGCCGCGCCGTTAACCGTCGCGTAGAAGCTCAGGTAGAAGCCCAGGCCAAGTAATTGGTTTGATGCTTCACGAAAAACCCGGCCTCGGCCGGGTTTTTCTTTGCCTGGAATTTGGGTATGCCAAACGGGCCTGCATCTCGGTGCCCTGCATTTGCAGGAGCGGGCTTGCCCGCGAAGAATCCCGCCCAGGCTTACCCTTTAAGCACGATGTACAGCAGCACCAGGTTCAACACCATCGACAGCAGCGCCAAGGTTCGCCAGACTTTCAGCGGCTCGCGCTCCAGCAGGGGACGAGGGCGCATGGCCAACTCCTGGCGGTCACCGCGTTCGAGCAGCAGCAACCATTGTTCGGCGGTCTCGAAACGTTGTGCAGGGTCCACCGAGACAGCCTTTTCCAGGCTACGCTGCAACCATTCAGGCAAGTCGGGGCGATAGCGCGCAGCATTGACCGGCGTACTGAAGCGTGGGCGCTGGAACGCCTCGATTTCACCGTAGGGGTAGTGCCCGGTCAGCAGGTAGTAAAACGTCACGCCAGCGGCGTAGAGATCCTGGCGGGCTGTCGGCGGCTCGCCATCGAAGGCTTCCGGGGCAATGAACGAGGGGGTGCCGGGCAGATCGTGCGGCTGATCCTCTGACAGGCCCGGGCAGTACGCCAGGCCGAAATCCAGCACGCGTAGTTGGCCATCCGCCCCTAGATGCAGGTTTTCCGGCTTGATGTCGCGGTGCAGCAGGTTGCGCCGGTGCAGCACGCCCACTGCCTGCAGCAGTTGGCGTGTCAGCTCCAGCCATTGGGGCAGTGGCAAGGGCCCATGTTCGGCGAACAGGCTGGCAAGCGTCTGGCCCGGATACTGGCGCATGAGGTAGTACAGGTGCTGGCGCTGGCTGGCGGCATGCACCTCAGGGAAGTGTCGGCCAGCGACCCGGCGCAGAAACCACTCTTCGAGCAGCAGCCGCTGAGCAGCGCCCTGATCGGTTTCGCGCGCCGGTGGAAGGGTCTTGAGCAGCCATGCCTGGCCCTGGGTATCCTTGACCCGGTAGAGCAGTGATTGCCGGCTCTGGGCGAGCAGCCCTTCGACACACCAGCCATCGATGCGCTGGCCCGTACGCAGGGCGTTCGGTATCGGCCATTCCTGCAACTGCGCAAGGGTATCGCCCAGATTCGCCGAGCCCGGCTGTTCGACCCTGACCAGCAACGCGCTGGCGTTGTCCTGGCTGCCGCAAAGGTGCGCGCTGGCGACCAGGGTATCGGCGGCCACCTGCAGGTCAGGCTGCTCGCGCAGGATCGACTGGATCTGCTGATCGCTCAGGCTCGACCAGACACCATCGCTGAGCAGCACGAAGCACTCGCCCGGCTGCAGTTCGCCTTCCCGGTAATCGACCAACAGGTGCTGGTCCAGACCCAAGGCGCGCTTGAGCACATGATGCATTCCTGGCTGGTCCCAGACATGGTCATCGCTCAGGCACGACAGGCGACCGTCGTGCCAGCGGTAGGCGCGGCAGTCGCCGACATGGGCGAGGGTGAACCGCTTGCCGCGCAGCACCAGGGCGGTCAGCGTGGTCATCAGCGGCTGGCCGTTGCCCTGGGCGCGCAGCCAGCGGTTCTGCGCCAGCAGCAGGCGATCCAGGGCCTGGGCCACACACCAGGTGGCGGGAGTGGAATAGTAGTCCAGTGCCAAGGCCTGCAGGCTGGCCCTGGCCGCCAGGCCACCATCGGCGCACTGGCTGACGCCATCGGCGAGGGCGAACAGGTAGCCCTTGCTGGCGGCCAGCTCTGCAGCCGGGGTGACCAGGCGCAGAGCGTCCTGGTTTTCCGGGCGCGGGCCGGTGGCGCTGGCCTGGGCGAACGCCAGTTGCAAGCTCACGGGGTCAGACCCGCGCGGCCGTCACGGCAGCCGAACCCCAGGTGGTGCGCCAGCGACGCTTGACCCCATACAGGCCGAACCAGGCCAGCAACCCCAGGCTGGCGAACAGCCACAGGCCAAGTTGATAGTCGCCGGTGTGCTGCTTGATTGCACCCAGGCCTGCCGCCAGCAGGAAGCCGCCGATGCCACCGGCCATGCCGATCAGGCCGGTCATGACACCGATTTCCTGGCGGAAGCGTTGCGGCACCAACTGGAACACCGCGCCATTGCCAGCGCCCAGGCCAAGCATGGCGCTGACGAACAGGGCCAGGGCTGCTGCGGCGCTGGGCAGGTTGAAGCCGACTGCAGCGATGCACACCGCTGCCACACTGTACATCCCGAGCAAGGTGCGGATGCCACCGAAACGGTCGGCGAGGGCACCACCCAGCGGACGCATGAGGCTGCCGGCGAACACGCAGGCTGCCGTGTAGTAGCCTGCGGTGATCGGGCTCAGGCCATACTGGTCGCTGAAGTAGCCCGGCAGGGCGCTGGCCAGGCCGATGAATCCACCGAAGGTGACACTGTAGAAAAACATGAACCACCAGCTGTCACGGTCGCCCAAGGCCTTGAAATAGTCGGCCATGGCCTTGGGCTTGGGGCGCTGCGGGGCATTGCGTGCCAGCAGTGCAAAGGCCACGAGGGTGATCACCAGCGGGATGACGGCGAAACCGAACACGTTGTTCCAGCCAAAGCTTGCGGCCAGCACCGGGGCGAGCAGGGCGGCGAACACCGTCCCGGAGTTGCCCGCACCGGCGATGCCCATGGCCTTGCCTTGGTGCTGGGGCGGGTACCACTGCGACGCCAACGGTAGCGACACGGCGAACGAGGCGCCTGCAACGCCAAGGAACACGCCCAGCAGCAACGCTTGTTCGTAACTGTGAACGCCCATGAACCAGGCACAGGCCAGGGCGACGATCACGACCACCTGCCCAATCAGGCCGGCAGTCTTGGGTGACAGGCGGTCGACCAGCATGCCCATGATAAAGCGCAATACGGCACCGGCCAGAATGGGCGTTGCGACCATCAGGCCCCGTTGCTGCGCACTCAGTTGCAGGTCGGCGGAGATCTGCACCGCCAAGGGACCCAGCAGGTACCAGACCATGAAGCTCAGGTCGAAGTAGAGGAAGGCGGCAAACAGCGTAGGCACATGCCCGGATTTCCAGAAGCTCGTATTCATTGAACACCTCGCGCAGCTTGCAACGGTTGTCATGCCCTGCCTGGCAGGGCGGAAACGAAAAAGACGTCGCTACCCGATCCACCAGGGTGGAGGGGAGAGCGACGTCTTTGTCGGGATGATGTGGCAACCGCCGTTGGCTACCTGTGGTATTGGCTGAGCAAGAGCCGGGCCAACATCGACTCAGCCAAGCATTTCGGACATGGCGATGATCTGCTCTGCCACCTGAATCAACTTCTGCTGGCGGCTCATGGCCTGGCGACGCATCAGGGTGTAGGCCTGCTCTTCATTGCAGTCTTTCATCTTCATCAGCAGGCCCTTGGCCTGTTCGATGCGCTTGCGTTCGGCCAGTTGCTGGTCGCGAGCCAGCAGTTGCGCCTTGAGCGCCTGGTCGCTCTCGAAGCGAGCCATGGCCACGTCGAGAATCGGCTGCAGGCGCGCCGCATGGATGCCTTCGACGATGTAGGCGCTGACGCCGGCCTGGATCGCCTGGCGCATCACCCCCGGATCATGCTCGTCGGTAAACAGTACGATTGGCCGTGGCTGATCCCGGCTGACCAGCACCACCTGCTCCATCACATCGCGACCCGGTGACTCGGTATCGATCAGCACAACATCCGGACGCACCGTTTCGACGCAGCTGGGCAGGTCGATGGTCAGCCCCGGCGCCTCGATCACATCGAAGCCAGATTCGATCAAGGCAGCCTTGAGGCGGCCAACCTTCTTCTCGGTATCATCGATCAGCAGAACACGCAGCATGGTGGCCACCTTCACGAACCAACCCGCACGTGCGGGGCATCATCCAGAGCGTGCAGGCGGAAACTGCGGGCATAGGCATGGGGATCGCTGCCGTCCCAGCGGATGCCGTCG
Source organism: Pseudomonas sp. RW10S2 (assembly GCF_014268985.1). Lineage (NCBI taxonomy): Bacteria > Pseudomonadati > Pseudomonadota > Gammaproteobacteria > Pseudomonadales > Pseudomonadaceae > Pseudomonas > Pseudomonas sp. RW10S2. Next base: position 9,670 of record NZ_JABWRO010000038.1, read on the forward strand.
ATCAGCAGGCTGCTGCGCATCGGTGCGTCGGCGCAGGACACGCCCACGGCCTGGGCTGCTTCGCGGTACAGCGTCAGTTGCTGTACGCGAGAGGCCACTGCCAGGTAGTCCGGGTCCTCGCGCAGCAGGCCCCAGCGGCGGAATTGGGTCATGAACCACATGCCGTCGGACAGATAGGGCAGGTTCGCCCGACCTTGGTCATGCACGCGCAGGGCGTGACGATCCTGCCATCGATTGCCCAGCCCGTCGTGGTAGTCGCCGAGCAGGCGCGGCTCGATGTTGCTGGCTGGCGTATCCAGGTAGGCCCTGCCGCTGAGCAGTTGCGCCGTGCCCCGGCGATTTTCCGGGCTTTGCTCGATGAAGCGGCTGGCGGCGAGTATCGCCTTGACCAGCGCGCGGGCGCTGTTGGGGTAGTGCTCGACGAAGGCGCGGGTGCTGGCCAGGACCTTTTCCGGATGGTCCGGCCAGATCGATTGACTGGTGGCCAGGGTGAAGCCCTGGTCCTGTGCCACGGCGTCTGCCGACCAGGGTTCGCCAGCACAGAAGCCGTCAATGCGCCCGGCCTGCAGGTGCGCGACCATCTGTGCCGGTGGCACCACCACGCTATCGACATCGTGCAGCGGGTGGATGCCCTGGCTGGCCAGCCAGTAGTACAGCCACATGGCATGGGTGCCAGTGGGAAACGTCTGGGCGAAGGTCAGGCGTGCGCCATGCTGGTGCACCAGTCGCGCCAGTGCTTCAGGGCTGGTCACGCCCTTGCGCTGCAACGCGGGGGAAAGGTTGATCGCCTGGGCATTCTGGTTCAGGCCCATGAGCACTGCCATATCGTTGGCCGCGACACCGCCCATGCCCAGGTGCATGGCGTAGACCAGCCCATACAGGCAGTGGGCAGCATCCAGTTCGCCGCTGGCGAGTTTGTCTCGGGTGCCGGCCCAGGAAGCCTGACGCTGCAGATTGAGGGTCAGACCCTGGAGTTGTGCGAAGCCCTGCGTGGCCGCGACCACCACCGAGGCGCAGTCGGTCAGGGCCATGAAACCGATGTTCAGGCTGGGTTTCTCGGGTGCATCGCTGCCGTTGACCCAGGCCAAGGGTGTTGTCGGAGGGGCTGTGTTCACGAAATATCCTCACCCGTACCGATCGGGTTGCCAGCGCTTCGAAGCAACCCATGTGCCAAGGCCCTGTCGCGCGGACGGCGCGCTGGCTATAATCGCATCCCTCACTCACCCCCGAGTCCTGCCTGCCCATGTATACCCTGGCCCGCCAGCTGCTGTTCAAGCTCTCCCCGGAAACCTCCCACGACCTGTCGCTCGACCTCATCGGCGCCGGTGGCCGCCTTGGTCTCAATGGCCTGCTGTGCAAGCGTCCGGCCTCGGTGCCGGTGACCGTCATGGGCTTGAACTTTGCCAACCCCGTGGGCCTTGCCGCAGGCCTGGACAAGAACGGCGCGGCCATCGATGGCTTCGCCCAGCTGGGCTTCGGCTTCGTCGAGATCGGCACTGTCACCCCGCGACCACAGCCTGGCAATCCGAAGCCACGGTTGTTCCGCCTGCCGGAAGCGACTGCGATCATCAACCGCATGGGCTTCAACAACCTGGGTGTGGATCACCTGCTGGAACGGGTGCGCGCGGCGCGTTATGACGGTGTGCTGGGCATCAACATCGGCAAGAATTTCGACACGCCGGTCGAGCGTGCCCAGGACGACTACCTGATCTGCCTCGAAAAAGTCTACACCCAGGCCAGCTACATCACGGTCAACGTCAGCTCGCCCAACACTCCCGGCCTGCGCAGCCTGCAATTTGGTGATTCGCTCAAGCAACTGCTCGACGCGCTGGCCGAGCGTCGCGAACAGCTGGCGAGCGAGCACGGCAAACGCGTGCCGCTGGCGATCAAGATTGCACCGGACATGAGCGATGAGGAAACCGCGCTGGTGGCGGCAGCCCTGGTCGAGTCGGGCATGGATGCGGTAATCGCGACCAATACCACTTTGGGGCGCGAAGGGGTCGAAGGGCTGCCGTTCGGGGGTGAGGCGGGTGGGCTTTCCGGGGCGCCGGTGCTGGAGAAGAGCACCCACATCGTCAAGGTGCTGGCTGCTGAACTGGGCGGCAAGTTGCCGATCATCGCGGCGGGCGGGATCACCGAAGGGCGCCATGCTGCCGAGAAGATCGCAGCCGGTGCGAGCCTGGTGCAGATCTATTCGGGCTTCATCTACAAAGGTCCGGCACTGATCCGCGAGGCAGTCGATGCGATTGCCGCGCTGCCCCGCTAACAAAGATGCGGCCCAATAAAAAGGGCCCCTTGAAGGGGCCCCTGGGCCTTAGCCCGCCGCCCGGATGGGGCGTGCATGGTGACTCGAATTCAGTGTCCTCGTTCAGCCAACGGCGTGATTTTCGTTGAGTCTCTGGATGCCAGCGGTGCCGGTCATGCCGTCCCAGTTGTCGCCGCGACCTTCACGCCAACCGTTGATCCATGCCTGGCGAACGGATGGCAGATTGAAGGGGCAAAGTTCGCGGGATTTGCCGGTTACCCCGTATTGGTAGCCACGTGAATATGCTCTTTCCAACGGATCACGCTTAAGTCTTCTCATAGGGTGTTGCCCTCACTTGTTGACTGTAATGTCCCGTCGGCCTCTCCGAGGCCGGGCAGAATCTTTCTGCCGGTTTGCGCTCGCTGCCGGCGTGGCGAGCTGAAAGTGCCGTCCCGTTGCGAGGCGGCCTGAGGTCAGTTCTAACCAATGCGAGTCTCAGTGTGAATGATCAATTTGTCATAAGGACGTAACCTTTCCAGGGGTGAGGGGATAAGTAAATAAATGCGACTCAACCTTGTTTAGGTTTTGTCCCGCTATGATGAGGGTTTGCTGGTGGTTGAAATCATTTGGCCATTGGCGCCATCGAACTGACGCAACATCTGGTAATGCGACGAAGGGTCACACCGATGCCTTCGTTAGACGAAATTTTCACACTGCCCGACGATCAAACCCTTTTGCGCCACCCGGCGTCGGTTGTCGATCGGGTGGCCGGGTTTGCCGAATGATCGGCACGCCACCCGGATACCTGCTGGAAGGGTATCCGGCAAACTCAGGCAACAGCGATGCGTCGCGTTGCCAGCACACAGCCCAGAGGCTCTGGAATCTACATGTCGGACTCATTCGAACTCTATCTCACCTGCCCCAAAGGCCTGGAAGGGCTGCTGGCGGAAGAAGCCCGCGGCCTGGGCCTGGCCGATGTGCGCGAGCATACCTCGGCAATCCGCGGCGCGGCCGACATGGAAACCGCCTACCGGCTGTGTCTCTGGTCACGCCTGGCCAACCGCGTGCTGTTGGTGGTCAAGCGCTTTGCCATGAAGAACGCTGACGACCTCTATGATGGCGTGCACGGTGTCGACTGGCAGGACCACCTGGCCGCCGACGGCACCCTGGCGGTCGAGTTCAGTGGCCATGGATCGGGTATCGACAACACTCACTTTGGCGCGCTCAAGGTCAAGGACGCGATTGTCGACAAGCTGCGCAACCGTGAAGGCCAGCGCCCGTCGGTGGACAAGATCGACCCCGACCTGCGTGTGCACCTGCGCCTGGACCGTGGCGAGGCCATCCTGTCCATCGACCTTTCCGGCCACAGCCTGCACCAGCGCGGCTATCGCCTGCAGCAAGGTGCTGCGCCGCTCAAGGAAAACCTGGCTGCTGCGGTGCTGATTCGCGCCGGTTGGCCGCGTATTGCCGCCGAGGGCGGCGCGTTGGCAGACCCTATGTGCGGTGTCGGGACCTTCCTCGTCGAAGCTGCAATGATTGCCGCCGATATTGCACCGAATCTCAAGCGCGAGCGTTGGGGCTTCAGTGCCTGGCAGGGCCATGTCCCGGCGCTGTGGCGCAAGGTGCACGACGAGGCCCAGGCCCGTGCTCAGGCGGGCCTGGCCAAGCCGCCGTTGTGGATTCGCGGCTATGAGGCCGACCCGCGGTTGATTCAGCCCGGACGCAACAACGTCGAGCGCGCAGGCCTGGGGGACTGGGTGAAGATCTACCAGGGCGAAGTCGCCAGCTTCGAGCCGCGCCCGGACCAGAACCAGAAAGGCCTGGTCATCAGCAACCCGCCCTATGGCGAGCGCCTGGGAGACGAGGCGAGCCTGCTGTACCTCTACCAGAACCTCGGCGAACGCCTGCGCCAGGCCTGCATGGGCTGGGAAGCGGCGGTGTTCACCGGCGCACCCGAGCTGGGCAAGCGCATGGGCATCCGCAGCCACAAGCAGTATGCGTTCTGGAACGGCGCGCTGCCGTGCAAGTTGTTGCTGTTCAAGGTCCAGCCCGACCAGTTCGTGACCGGCGAGCGTCGCCCGGCCGATGATCAAGCCGGCGACTCGCGTGCGGCACCGGCCGTGGCCCATGAACCGGCACGTCTTTCCGAAGGCGCGCAGATGTTCGCCAACCGCCTGCAGAAGAACCTCAAGCAACTGGGCAAGTGGGCTCGCCGCGAGCAGATTGACTGCTACCGTCTGTATGATGCCGACATGCCCGAGTATGCCCTGGCGGTCGACCTCTATCAGGATTGGGTACATGTCCAGGAATATGCGGCGCCGCGTTCGGTCGATCCGGACAAGGCCCAGGCCCGCCTGCTCGACGCTCTGGCGGCGATTCCCCAGGCCCTGGGTGTCGATCCTCAGCGCGTGGTGCTCAAGCGCCGCGAGCGCCAGGGCGGTACGCGCCAGTATGAGCGTCAGGCCACGGAAGGGCGCTTCCAGGAAGTCAGTGAAGGTGGCGTCAAGCTGCTGGTCAACCTGACTGACTACCTGGACACCGGCCTGTTCCTCGATCACCGCCCGATTCGCCTGCGTATCCAGCGCGAAGCGGCCGGCAAGCGCTTCCTCAACCTGTTCTGCTACACCGCAACCGCCACCGTGCATGCGGCCAAGGGCGGCGCGCGCAGTACCACCAGCGTCGACCTGTCGAAAACCTACCTGGACTGGGCGCGGCGCAACCTGTCGCTCAATGGCTTCTCCGAGCGCAACCGCCTGGAGCAGAGCGATGTGATGGCCTGGCTGGAAAATGCCCAGGACAGCTACGACCTGATCTTCATCGACCCACCGACTTTCTCCAACTCCAAACGCATGGAGGGGGTGTTCGACGTGCAGCGTGACCATGTGCGTCTTCTCGATCTGGCCATGGCGCGCCTGGCACCGGGGGGCGTGCTGTACTTCTCCAACAACTTCCGCAAGTTCCAGCTCGACGAGCACCTGGTCGAGCGCTATGCGGTGGAAGAGATCAGCGCACAGACCCTGGATCCGGATTTCGCCCGCAACAACCGTATCCACCGGGCCTGGCGCCTGCAGCTACGCTGAAGAGACGAAGTGCATTGCAGTGCTGATGGCTAATGGCTATAAATCAGCTCAGGGCCGAACGATTCGCAGGACGCTGACGTGATGAGAATGCTCTATGTCGAGGGTGCGTGCGAAGATGTTCGGCCTGATCAGCGAGGCGCTTTCGGCCTGGGCTGTCGCGCTGTTCGCGCTGGTGGCCGGCGGGTTGCTCACTGCTGCACTGGCCTTCGCCGCCCACGCCTTCTACAAGCAGCAGTTGCGTCAGCGCTTCGAACTACTGGCCAGTGAGCGCTACAGCCGTATCGCCGAACGTTTCGAGGATCAGGAGCAGCGCCTGGATGGTCTGAGGCGCTTCTTCAGCTACTCCAGTGAAATTTTCCCCGAGGAGTTCGACGGTTACGCCCGCCCCTTGTTGCACCGTACCCAGGCCTACTCCTGGGCACCACGGGTCGAGGCCGGTGAGCGCGATGTCTTCGAGCGCCGCGCCAGTGCCTGGCTGGGGCGCCCCTACCAGATCCGTGATCACGATGCCCAAGGCATCTGGCACCCATCGCCGCCACGGGCGTTCTACTACCCGGTGCTGTACACCCAGGCCACCCACCAGCACGACCAACCTTACGGGCTCGACCTGCGTAGCCAGCCCCAGCGCCAGGATGCGCTGGACCGCGCCACCACGCCCGGCAGCCTGGCGGTTTCCTCTCCACTGGACATGATCAACGTCGATCCGGCCTACACTCGCGGCCTGTTGATCGTCGCACCGGTGTTCGCCGAGTTGGCGCCGAACGGGCCACCTGCTGGCTATGTCATGGCTTTGTTGAGCATGCGCCAGTTGATCAGCGAGGGGCTGCCGACCGCCACGGACGACAATCTGGTGGTGCGCATCCTCGATCTGTCGGGCAGCCAGGGCCATGAGACGTTGTACGATTCGGGCAACCACAGCGCGCCGTTGCCGTTGACCAGCAGTCAACTGCTGCACCTGGCCGACCATCACTATCAGCTCGATATCCGCCCCAGCGAAGCCTTCCTCCGGGCCAACCGCTCGTCAGCGGTGTTCACCGTGACCCTGCTCGGTGGCCTGTTGAGCCTTTTGCTCAGCGCCTTGCTCTACAGCCTGTTCAGCCAGCGTCAGCGCGCCCTGATCCTGGTCGAGCAGCGCACGGCGGCATTGCGCGTGAGCGAGCAGTCGCTGCGGGAAACTCACAACCAGCTACGCAGCGTGCTGGATGCCGCGACCCAGGTGGCGATCATTGCCACCAGCCTGCGGGGCGTGATCAGCACCTTCAATGCGGGGGCGCAGCGCATGCTTGGGTATTCGGCCGACGAAGCGCTGGGGCACCTGGCGCTGGAGAATCTGGTCCAACCCGACGAACTGCGCCAGCGTGCCCATGCCTTGAGCCTGCGCTATGGGCGGGAGATCACGGCAGGCCAGGCGATGTTTGCCGAGACGGTGCAGGAGGGCACAGGGGAGCCCGCAGAGTGGACGTTGGTGCGCAAGGACGGCAGCCATTTGCTGGCCAACATGCTGGTCACTGCGGTGCTCGACGAGCAAGGCTTGTGGGTGGGTTACCTGGCCATCTGCATCGATGTCACCGAGCGTCGTCGTGTTCACGAAGCGTTGGCCGCCCGTGACCGGCTGCTGGAGAAGCTCAGTGCCGAGGTCCCGGGCGGCATCTACCAGTATCGTCTGGATGCCGACGGCCATTCGTGTTTTCCCTACGCCAGCGCCGGGCTGCTGGATATCTATGAAGTGGACCTGCAGTTGCTGCGCCATGACGCATCGACGGTGTTCGAGCGCATTCATCCGGACGACCTCGAGCGAGTGCGTCGCTCGGTGCGCGAGTCGGCCGAGCGCATGACGCCCTGGCGCGAGGAGTATCGCGTCTGCCTGCCCCGCGCCGGCCTGCGCTGGGTGCGTGGGGAGGCAACGCCGGAAATCGGGGAGGAGGGCTGCACCCTTTGGCATGGCTATCTGACGGACATCTCCGATCTCAAGCGGGTAGAGGAGGAGTTGCGTGCGCTGTCGGTCACCGATGTCCTTACCGGCATCCACAACCGGCGTTACTTCCAGGAGCGGCTCAAGGTCGAACTGGAGCGGGCCCAGCGAGATGAACTGGACCTGGCGGTGATCATGCTCGATATCGACCACTTCAAGTGCATCAACGATCAGTTTGGCCATGCCGTTGGCGATCACGTGTTGCGTAGCCTCTGCCAGCGCATTGGTCATCGGCTGCGGCGTACCGATGTGTTCTGTCGGCTGGGAGGCGAGGAGTTCATGGTGCTGTGCCCGGGCAGCAATGCCGAGCAGGCCCACAAGCTTGCGCTGGAGTTGTGGCAGGGCGTGCGCGGTGTGCCGGTCGAGGGGGTAGGCAGGGTGACGGCCAGTTTCGGCGTGGCGGGATGGCGTGTCGGTGAAGGGGCCGATGCCTTGTTGTTGCGAGCGGATGCGGGGGTCTATGTGGCCAAGCAGGCCGGGCGCGATCGCGTGGAGGCAGAGTTGCCCTGAGGTGGCCGGGGCTGCGTCACAGCCCCGGTTTGTCCGTTTCTGTCAGGGCACCACGCCGACAGTCCCGGTGCCGACCTTGGGTTGGCGGTAGAGCTCCAGCAACACCTGATCCAGCACCTGGGAGGCGCCCCAAGGTTTCGGATCATTGAGAATCGCCGACACGGCCCAGGTATGGCCGTTGCTGTCGCGACTGAAGCCTGCGATCGCGCGCACGGTGTTGAGGGTGCCGGTCTTGATGTGCGCCTCGCCGGTCATGGCGGTGCGCTTCAGGCGCTTGCGCATGGTGCCATCCATGCCCACCAATGGCATCGAACTGATGAACTCGGCCGCATAGGGGCTCTTCCAGGCGGCTTGCAGCAAGGCCGCCATTTCACGTGTGCTGACACGCTCGGCGCGTGACAGGCCAGAGCCGTTCTCCATCACCAGGTGCGGTGCGGTGATACCTTTCTTGGCCAGCCACTGGCGCACTACACGCTGTGCCGCGCGGGCATCGTCACCGTCGGCATCGGTGCGAAACTGCGCGCCCAGGCTGAGGAACAGTTGCTGGGCCATGGTGTTGTTGCTGTATTTGTTGATATCGCGAATCACCTCGACCAGGTCGGGCGAGAAGGCCCGGGCCAACAGGCGCGCGCTTTTGGGTACGTTTTCGATGCGGTCACGGCCCTGGATGCTGCCGCCGAGCTCGTTCCAGATCGCCCTGACCGCACCGGCCGCATAGGCGGGGTGGTCGAGCAGGGCCAGATAGGTTTGCGAGTTGCAGCCGTCGCCGAGCTGGCCACTGACCGTGACGCTCACGCCATCGGGTTGCACCACGGGGTTGTAGCGCACATCGCCGGTGCATTGCTTCGAGGCCACGGCCTTGACCTGATTGTCGATGCGGATGCTGGCGATGGGCGGCTCGACCGAAACCACGACTTTGCCACCATCGTTGCGGGCGACGAAACGCAGGGCTTTGAGGTTGACCAGCAGCGAGTCCGGCTTGACCAGGAAGGGCTTGTTGACATCGCCGCCATCATCGTCGAAATGTGGCAGGGTGGGTTGAACGAAATGACTGCGGTCCAGCACCAGGTCGCCGGTGACGGTGCGCACACCGTTGGCACGTAGATCACGCATCAGCAACCAGAGCTTTTCCATGTTCAGTTTCGGATCACCGCCACCCTTGAGGTAGAGGTTGCCGTTGAGCACGCCGTTGTTCAGGGTGCCATCGGTGTAGAACTCGGTCTTCCACTGAAAGGTCGGGCCAAGCAATTCGAGGGCGGCGTAGGTGGTCACCAGCTTCATGGTCGAGGCCGGGTTGACCGAGACGTCGGCATTGAAGATCGTCGGCGTGCCTGGTCCATCGAGTGGCAGCATCACCAGCGACAGGGCGTTGTCCTGCAGCTTGTTGGTCTTGAGGGCCTGCTGCACCTTCGGTGGCAGGCTGGTGTTGACGGCGGCAGCCTGGCTGGGCAAGGCGATGGGAAGGAGCAGGCCGGCGAAAAGCAGTGGGCGAAGCGTCTTGATCATGAGTGCTGTAACCCTGCGGGCGAGGGAAAAGGACGATGGGGCTGTAAGAGATGATGGCCCCTTGGCGAAATATAGTGCGCATTATGCCCCAAGCGTGCTGTTTGTGGGCAGGTTCGACACAAAAGCGCCGCTCTGGCGCGGAAACTGGTAAAGTGCCGCGCGTAATTACTCAAGAGGATTGTTTCAATGGCTACCAACCGTTCCCGTCGTCTGCGCAAGAAGCTGTGCGTGGATGAATTCCAGGAATTGGGTTTCGAACTGAACCTGGACTTCAAGGAAGACCTGTCCGACGAAGCCATCGATGCCTTCCTCGACGCCTTCCTGGCAGAGGCCATGGACGCCAACGGCCTGGACTATGTCGGTGGTGATGACTTCGGCCTGGTCTGCCTGGCCAAGCGTGGTTCGGTCAGCGAAGAGCAGCGCGCCACTGTCGAAGCGTGGCTCAAGGGCCGCAGCGAGCTCACCAAGATCGAGGTCAGCCCGCTGCTGGATGCCTGGTATCCGGACAAGCCGATCAACTCGGCTTCCTGATCCCGCGTCACTGTGTCTTGGCTGGTTGGCAACGCTGACCGGCCAAGGCCTTCTCTACGCGGCGCATCTGCCGCGCCAGCGCCTGGCGGCGCAATTTCAGTTGCGTCGACGACATCCCCTCTGTTTCCAGCGCCTGACAAGCCTCCATCAATCCCTTTGCATCCAGCATGCGCGCCACGCCAAGAATCTTGTGCGCCTGCTCGGCGATGGCTTGTGCGTCCTGCTCGGGGTCCAGGGTCATCAGCAGGGTCAGGTCCTGTTCCAGGCTCAGTTGCAGCGTGGTCAGCATTCGTGCGTGGTCTTCACGGCGGTCACCGATGATGTTCGTCAGCCCGTCGAGGTCGAAGGGCCCTTGTGAGCGCCGCCGACACGAGGGGCTCACACTGGCCAGATGCAATCCGAGGGTTTGCAGGCTGATGGGTTTGAGCAGGCAGTCGTCCATGCCGGCGTTCAGGCAGCGCTGGCGTACTTCCGGTTGGGCGTTGGCGGTGTAGCCCAGGATGGTGCAAGCTGCCTTGCCCCGTTGGCGTTCTTCGCTGCGCAGGACTTCTGCCAGTTGGTAGCCATTCATGCGTGGCATGTTGCAGTCGAGGATCAGTACGTCGAAGTCTCCGTGCCGCCATTTTTCCAGCCCTTCCTGACCGTCGCGGGCACTGTCGTGCCAGAGCCCCAGATACGTCAGCTGCTGGGCCATCAATAGCAGGTTGGCGGGATGGTCGTCGATCACCAGAACCCTGAGTCGCGTGTCGGGTGCCTCTATGTGTGGCGGCTGCACGACGCTGTCCGGGGGTGGTGCCACGCGCTGCAGCGGCATCAGCAGGCGCACCTGGGTGCCCACGCCCTGCAGGCTCTTGAGCGCCAGTTGGCCACCCATCATCTCGCACAGGGTACGACAGATCGCCAGGCCCAGCCCGGTACCGGCGCGGGCGCTTTCACTCTGTGGATTGATCTGTACGAAGGGGTTGAACAACCGTCGCAGGTCGTCATCGTGAATGCCGATTCCGCTGTCGCGCACTTCCAGTTCGAGCATGTCGCGTTCGCTGCCCTGTACCGAGGCTTTGATGCGTACATGGCCCTCGTCGGTGAATTTGATCGAGTTGCTGACCAGGTTGGAGAGCACCTGCTTGAAACGCAGTGGATCGAGCAGAGCGTAGCAGCGCGCCGAGGGTTCTATGAGCACCTCCAGCAGTAGGCCTTTTTCCCGGGCCTGGCCTTCGAACACCCGTCGCACCGATTCGATCAGGGCCGCCAGATCGATCGGCTCAGGGGTCAGGGACAAATGCCCGGACTCTATTCTGACGATGTCGAGAATATCGCCGATCAGTCCGAGCAGGTCCCTGGCCGAATGATAGGCGACCTCGATCGACGCGTTGTCCAACTGCCCCTGGTCGGCGCGCCTGACAGCGAGTTCGAGCATGCCTATCACGGCGTTCATCGGTGTGCGGATCTCATGGCTGATGGTCGCCAGGAAGGTGCTCTTGGCCCGGTTGGCATCGTCGGCCTGCTGTTTGGCGAGGCGTAGGTCCTGGATTAGCTTGCGGCGATCACTGATGTCGATCCAGCCACCGATGATGCCCTGTACTTCGCCCAGCGAGTCGCGGTAGGGAAGGATCCAGTGGTAGATGGTCAACTCGCGGTCTTTCAGGCGCAGCGGGCGGTCGATGATCAGCGGTGTGCCTGCTTCCATCACCTGCAGATAGTCGGTGTGGATTTGCCGGGTGTAATCGCAGTTGCTGAACAGACTTTCCTGGAGCAGTTTGCCCATGACGGCATCGGCACTTGCATCGACAGCCTCCAGGTAGCTGTCGTTACAACTTTGCAGCCGTCCTTCGCGGTCGCGTACGTACATCGGGTGAGGGGTCCCGTTGAGCAGGGCGCGCATGAATTCGAGCTGATCGTTCAGGGCGCGTTCTGCCTGGCGACGGTGCCGTATCTGGCGTCGCAGGTAGGCGTTCCAGGCCAGCGCCAGCAACAGCAGAACGCCGATCCCCAAGACGACCTGCAGCACCAGGCGCTGGTACTCGCGCCATTGGCCACCATCGTGCAACGCATAGCCGCGCCAGCGACTGTTTATGACTCCCAGCTCTTCTGGCGTGATGCTCAGCAAGGCCTTGTCGAGAATCGAAGCCAGGAGGCTGGCATCCTTGGCGCTGGCCATGGAGAAGGAGGCCGGGTCGTTGCCGATCGTGGTGCGGATCACCAGATCGTTGTTGGCGGCGGTGGCATGGTTGGCGTCCAGCAGCGTGGTGATGGTCGCATCCACCGCACCGCTGCTGAGCAGGGCCATGGAGTAGAAGGTGCTTTCGGTCTCGATCAGACGGATCTGCGGGTGCGTAGTCGCCAGCAGCATCGCAGGCGGGGTGTGCCGTGTGATGGCGACTCGGCGGCCATTCAGTTGCTCCAGTGACGTGAAGGGGCGGCCGCTGCGGGTAACCAGTACATAGGGGCTTTCGAGGTAGGGGCGACTGAGTTGCAGGGCTGCCTGGGCGGGTGCTGCGACGCTCAGCGCGGCAATCAGGTCGGCACTGCCCTGCGCGATCGACTGGATCATCTCTTCGATCCCGTTGGCGCGTTGGATTTCGAACTGCAAGCCGGTGCGCAAGCGGATCAGTTCCAGCAGGTCGGCGGTGATGCCGCGGAAATGGCCGTTGCCGTCGAAGAATGACAGGGGGGCGGAGGTATCGCTCACCACCACGCGCATGCTGGGATGCTCGCGCAACCATTGCTGTTCGCGCGAGGTCAGTTGCAGGCGGCGATCGGTGAGCAGCAGGTCGCTGCCTGCACTCCAGCGCTTGAAGATCGCACTCGACACGTTGGCTGGCTGGTTGTCGAGGATGGTGTTGATCAGGCTCATCAACAAGTGATCCTGGGCGCGCACAGCGAAGCTGAAGCCCACGGCTTCGTGCTTGCCAAAATTGGCCATGCGCAGGCGCGGCAGATGACCGCGGGTAAGCTGGAAGTGAGTCGAAATGGTATCGCCAAGAAATACGTCGGCTTGGCCAAACGCGACAGCGTTCAACGCTTCGGAGGTGGAACTGAAGGTTTTCAGCTGAGCTTGCGGGTAAAGCGTATGCACATCCTCGATTGGCAGGTAATGGTAGAGCGTGCTCAGGCGCAGGTCGGCGAGCCCCACGTCGAGGGGGCGTGTCTCGTCCTCGCGGGTGACCAGAACGGGGCGGTCTACCGCGTAGGGTCTTGACAGTGCCAAGCCCTCGACCGCGGCTTCATAGCTGTTTGCACTGCCAAGTAGATCGATGCGTCCGGCCTTGAGTGCCTCCACCGCGTCCTGGCGATGAGTAAATCGCAGGACTTTTATTTCGAGCCCCAGTGCGCTGCCGATCAGGGCGGCATACTCTGCTGTCAGGCCTTGGTACTCGTTGCCACTGGTGACGTCGAAGGGGGGATTGTTGGGCGCGGAGGTTCCCAGTGTCAGGCTGGTACGGTCGTGCAGCCACTGCCGCTGAGCGGCCGAGAAGGCTGGCACGGTTGCTTCGGCGGTGGAGCGGACCAGCAGTTCCAGCTTCTGGGGGGCGACCTCCTGCTTCGTTTGAGCATGGCAACCCAGACTGAGCAGGGTCAGCAGCACGCAGACGATGTACCTCGGCATGATTCACCTCAGACCAGCGCGTTGCGCTTGGCCACTTCGATCAGGTCGACCAAGGTATCGACCCTTAGCTTTTGCATCAGGCGCTTTTTGTAGGTGCTGACAGTCTTGTTGCTGAGGAACATGCCTTTGGCGATTTCCTTGTTGCTGCGCCCCTGTGCGAAGAGTTGAAGGACCATCAACTCTCTGTCGTTAACTTGTCGGAAAAGCTCTATGTCCTGATCGGATATTTCTTGATTGGGGTTTATTGCCTGGCTGGGGAAGTAGTTGTAACCGGAAAGTACTGCCTTGACTGCGCTGAGCAACTCGCTCAGGTCTTCCTGCTTGCACACAAAACCCGCAGCGCCCGAGTGCATGCAGCGGATCGCGAACAGCGTTGGCGACTGTGCCGTCAGCACCAGCACTTTCAGGGGCAGTCCCATGGTCTGGAAGCGCGCCAGGACCTCCAGGCCATCGAGCTTGGGGATGCTGATGTCGAGGATGACCAGGTCGGGAGGGGTTTCACGGATCATCTGCATGGCATCGACGCCATTGTCAGACTCGCCAATGACCTTGTAATTCTGATTTTCCAGCAACATGCGAATGGCCAGGCGAATCACAGGGTGGTCATCAACAATAAATATGGAGCTCATATCAACTTCCCAGTCGGCGAGTGTCAGATGCAAACAAAACCTTATCGCAGTTGACCGTCTTCGGGCATGAGAGGTTAGACGTAATGCCATATATGGGAAAAGACCTACATCCAAGTACTACGTGTGCCCTGGGTTTGTGTAGGCTCTGTAAGGAGTCAAGACGAGGGTGTGCTAATTCCAGAATTATTTTTTCTGGGTATTTAATGTTTCTGTGAGCATGTAGGAAGTTTCTCTCAAGAGGGACGGCAAGCTGCGGCTGACCGTCCCTCGTTGTCTGTCAGTGAGGGCTGGAGCGTCCTGTCATTTCTCCCGCCATTTCACTGGCGTAGCTGTCGGTCATGCCAGCGATGAAGTCGATCATGCGCAGGAAAGCGTTGTGCAGGGAGCCGTGTGGATCGGGGGCGTGGTTGCCGATCAGGTCCAGCACACGCCGACTCTTGAAGGATGGCGTGCGCCCACCGTGTTGTTCCAGCGCTGCCCCGCAGAACGCGTTGAGAAGAATCTCCAGCGTGGTATAGGCGCCGATTTCATGCAGCGTCTTGCGCTTGTCCTGGAAGATCTTCTTGCGCGCGATATCCTTGGCCTGCAGCACACAATGCTGGGCTGGGCCATGCATGTGTTCGACCAGGTCGCCTGCCAGATGCCCGGCCAGCAGCGCCTGTTGCTGCTCGACGAAGGCCTGGGCGGCGGCGTTGGTCAGATGCTCGATGGCCTTGCCGCGCAGAATGGCCAGCTTGCGCCGACGAGAGTCCGACGGACCCAGTTGTCGATAGGTGTCGGGCAGGTCGTCACCGACCAGGTCCAGCAGCAGCGCCTCGACCTCGGCATACTGCAGCAGCTCCATCTCCAGTCCGTCCTCCAGGTCGATCAGCGCGTAGCAGATGTCGTCCGCGGCCTCCATCAGGTACACCAGCGGGTGACGAGCCCAACGTTGTTCCTCGAGCTGCGGCAGGCCCAGTTTGTGGGCGATCTGCTGCAGCAGTGGCAGCTCGCTCTGGTAGCAGCCGAACTTGTGTTTCTTGTACCCCAGCGCGTCGGCATGACGGGCGCTCCATGGGTACTTGAGATAGGTGCCGAGGGTGGCGTAGGTCAGGCGGGTGCCGCCGTCGAACTGGTGGTATTCCAGCTGGGTGAGCACGCGAAAACCCTGGGCGTTACCTTCGAAGTTGAGGAAGTCGGCACGTTGGTCGTCGTTCATGTCGTCGAGCCAACCGCGTCCCGCTGCCTGCTGAAACCAGTGGCGGATGGCGTCTTCGCCGGAGTGGCCGAACGGCGGGTTGCCGATGTCGTGGGCCAGGCAGGCCGACTGCACGATCATGCCCAGGTCGCTTGGTGCACACCAGTCGGGCAGGCTGGCGCGCAGGGTCTCGCCAACCCTCATGCCCAGCGAGCGGCCCACGCAACTGACTTCGAGGGAGTGGGTGAGGCGGGTATGGATGTGGTCGTTGCTCGAAACCGGATGGACCTGGGTCTTGCGCCCCAGGCGGCGGAAGGCGCCGGAGAAGATGATGCGGTCATGGTCCTTGTGGAAGGGGCTGCGCCCCAGTTCTTCAGGGCTGTACAAGGCTTTGCCGAGGCGTTCGCGGTTTAGCAGGGTATGCCAGTCCAAGACTCGATCTCCGTCAGATGATGGCCATAGCTTCCCGTGTCATGGGCACCCGCGCAAGCCGCGGGCGCTTCGTTTCAGCGATGACGGCCATTCTGCAGGAACAGGCGCACCAGGGGCGCCAGGCTGCCACCCAGGCGCAGCAGGCGCGCCAGGTTGCCGCTGCGCACCCCCTTGCCGGTCAGGAAACCCAGGGCGACCACGACGCCCAGGCCCCACAGCGGAGCGTGCTTGATGCCAAGGCCGTCCTGGACCGATGCACCCATGCCGCGCAGGCGCTGAACCGGCTGGAGCAGTTGACCGGACTCGTGGCGAATTTCCTGGCGATGCATTTCCAGGCGCAGGCGCAGCAGTGCCTTGCGCAGCTCGCGGGGGTTACGGGTATTAGGCAGTTCAGGCAGGCTCATGGCAACAGGCGCTCCCGGTCCTTGGCGAGTTCTTCGAGGGTACTGCTGAACGGTGAGGATTCATCGAACACGGCGGCCTTCAGGCGCAGGCCGCAAAAGAGTGCGGCGATGCTGTAGAACACGCAAAGGCCGACGATGCCGGCCAATCGGTAGCTGTCCCACAGCAACACCAGGATCAACCCGGACAGCGCGGTCAACAGGAGCAGGGCAAAAACCAGAGCCAACCCTGCGAATAGCAGCAGGCGCAGGGTACGGCCTTTCTGCTCCTGCAATTCGATGCCGAACAGCTCGATGTGACTGTGCAGCAGCCCCAGGATGGCCGCGCCGAGGCGTTTGCCGGAAGCGCCGGCGCCGATGGCGTCGTTGTCCATGCGTCCTCCTCAGCGGCGGCTGGCGA
Source organism: Pseudomonas sp. RW10S2 (assembly GCF_014268985.1). Taxonomy (NCBI): domain Bacteria; kingdom Pseudomonadati; phylum Pseudomonadota; class Gammaproteobacteria; order Pseudomonadales; family Pseudomonadaceae; genus Pseudomonas; species Pseudomonas sp. RW10S2. The sequence goes on from NZ_JABWRO010000038.1 coordinate 26,160, forward strand.
GCAGGCCGACCAGTAGCCCGACACCGGCTGCGATGCCGATGGCCTGCCATGGGTTTTCCTGGACGTATTCTTCGGCACTGCCCAGCGCAGCCTGGCCACGCTCGCGTACCGACTCCTGGGTCAGTTGCAGGCTTTCGCGGGCTTGCTGCAGGCGGTCGTGGATCTGGCCACGCAGTTCGTCGGCCTGATCGCCCGCCAGATTGGCGGTGTCGGCGAGCAGTTTCTCGGTGTCGCGTACCAGTGCCTGGAAGTCAGCCATCAAGATCTCTTGTGCAGTCTTTGCCGATTTGCTGGCCATGGAGTCTCTCCCTGTCGATGTGTGTGGCTATTTCGAGTAATGAGTGTGGCGGAAGGTTCACCGCTTGTCGCTGGTACGGCGTTTGCTTTGTTCTGCCGTGTCACGGGGCGTCGATGCCAGGCGCTGCCCCGAATGCATGCGAGACCCTGGCGGACACCGATAAACCTTAACCCAATCCACGACAAACCCAAGAAAAAACCACGCCCTGCGTAGTCGGCCTCCCAAAATGGGGCGCACGGCAGGCACCGATCAGGTGCGCGAGCAAGGTTTATGAACTGTCCTGGTGCATTTTTCAGCAGGTCTGCCCACTCCATGGAAAACATGCATAGCGCGATGGACTCCCTCGTCCATGGCTCCAACACCCTGTTCATCCTCATGGGGGCCATTCTGGTCCTGGCCATGCACGCCGGTTTCGCCTTTCTCGAGGTCGGAACCGTGCGGCACAAGAACCAAGTCAATGCCCTGTGCAAGATTCTCAGCGACTTCGCCGTCTCGGCGCTGGTGTATTTCTTCATCGGCTACTGGATCGCCTACGGCGTCAGCTTCTTCCAGCCGGCGGCGGAGCTGGCCAGCGATCATGGCTATGCCTTGGTCAAGTGCTTCTTCCTGCTGACCTTTGCCGCGGCGATCCCGGCAATCATCTCCGGGGGTATCGCCGAGCGCGCGCGCTTTGCCCCGCAGTTGTGCGCCACCGCGCTGATCGTGGCGTTCGTCTACCCGTTTTTCGAAGGGATTGTGTGGAACGGCAACCTGGGCATCCAGGCCTGGTTACAAGCTCGGTTCGGCGCACCCTTCCATGACTTTGCCGGTTCGGTGGTGGTGCATGCCATGGGCGGCTGGCTGGCGCTGGCGGCCGTCATCCTGCTCGGTGCCCGTCGCGGGCGGTACCGTGATGGACGGCTGGTGGCTTTCGCACCTTCCAGTATCCCGTTCCTGGCGTTGGGCTCTTGGATCCTGATCATCGGCTGGTTCGGCTTCAACGTCATGAGCGCACAGACCCTGGAGGGTGTCAGCGGGCTGGTGGCGATCAATTCGCTGATGGCGATGGTGGGCGGCACGCTGTCGGCCTTGCTGGTCGGGCGCAATGACCCAGGCTTCCTGCACAATGGCCCGCTGGCCGGATTGGTGGCGGTGTGTGCCGGTTCCGATCTCATGCACCCGGTTGGCGCGCTGATGACCGGGCTGGTGGCGGGAGCGCTGTTCGTGTGGTGCTTCACTGCCTCGCAGAATCGCTGGAAAGTCGACGATGTGCTGGGCGTGTGGCCGTTGCACGGTGTGTGTGGCGTATGGGGCGGTCTGGCGTGCGGCATCTTCGGGCAGACGACGCTCGGGGGGCTGGGCGGTATCAGCCTGCTGAGCCAGTTGCTCGGCAGCCTGGCCGGCTTGCTGGTGGCCTTGGCCGGTGGCTTTGCCGTGTACGGCTTGGTCAGGGCGGTTCACGGGTTGCGCTTGAGCCATGAGCAGGAGTTCCAGGGCGCGGACCTGTCTGTGCACCGTATCGGCGCCACCAGCCAGGATTGAGCGGCAGATGCAGGCTGTTCCCGGCGAGCCTAGAATGAGCGTTTCTTCAGTGGACCCGGGAACTGACCATGCTGCCTGAATGCCAACTGTTCGGCACCTTGGGGTGTCATTTGTGTGAAGTGGCGGAAGCCGTGCTGATGCCGTTCGTCGAGCACGGTTTGTTGGTCGAACTGGTGGATATCGCCGACGACGAAGCCACGGTCGAGCGTTACGGCTTGATCATTCCTGTCTTGCGTCGCTGCGACAGTGGCACTGAACTGCCCTGGCCGTTCGATGCGCAGCAGGTGGTGGCCTTCCTCAGGTGACAGTGCGCAGGGGAGTGCTTCCTTCATCCCGTTCCTGTGGCCCTGGTCGATGATGTCGGCTCGACAAAACCGAGCACCAGGGAGGCATCATGTTCCTTACGCCGCACTTCACGCTCAAAGAGATGACGTTTTCGCAGGCCGCTGTCCGCAACGCCGTACCCAACGATCCCGATCCCGAGGCCTTGGCCAATCTGCGCTTGTTGTGCGAGGTGCTTGAACAAGTGCGGGCCTTGGTAGGCTCCCCGATCCTGATCACCAGCGCCTTTCGCAATGAAGCCGTGAACCAGCTTGTGGGCGGCGTGCATAACAGTGCGCACCGCACGGGCCTTGCTGCCGACATCTGTGCGAAAGCGATGACCGCCCGGCAACTGGCCGAATGCATCCGCGACAGCTCCATTGCGTTCGATCAACTGATCCTGGAGTTCGACAGCTGGGTTCACTTGGCCATTTCACTCGACAACCCAAGGCGCCAGGTAATGACCGTTCGCAAGGGAACCGGCTACTTGCCGGGCTTGCAATGAGTCGTTGCGCATTGACGGCAGGGATATCACATTCGTATGCTGTATAAAGATACAGTAAATGGGGTGAGGCGATGCACAATGTCGAGCAACTGAAGTACAGCGTCAACCGCATGCCCCCGGAAGCGGTGTGCGATGCGGTGCTCGAGCTGCGCATGGAGGGCTTGGTGACCGACGACCGTACCCCGTTCGGCAAGGTCCATTTCAATACCTGCTTTGCCGAGATCGAGGCGCTGTTCCAGCGAGCAGGTTTTCATCGCCCGCTGGATGTCGTCGGTTACGAGGGGGTGGTCTACGCCCTCTATGATGCCGGACGCTGGGAGGCGGTACAGGTGTTGCGTTGGCTCAAGTCACGCTGTGAGCAAGTTGGCGAGGCTGGTTGAGTGAGCGGGCATTGGCGATAATGCCCGCTCATTGATTACCGAGCCTGCCATGTCCACGCCGTTTGACCCTGCTCACCAGCAAGCCAGTACCGTTTGTCTGCCACCTGGCCATTGGGCCACGGTACTCGATTGCCTGTGCGATCACTTCAAGGGCATTGGCCGTGACCAATGGCTCGATCGCTTCAGTCGAGGGCGAGTGCTCGACGCCGAGGGCAGGGCAGTGGCGGCCGATCTGCCGTATCGGCGTGGCATGCGTCTGCACTACTTTCGTGAAGTCCCCAATGAAAAGCCCATTCCGTTCCAGGAAACGATCCTGCATTGCGATGAGCACCTGGTGGTGGCGGACAAACCGCATTTCCTGCCGGTCACGCCCACGGGCGAATATGTCGAGCATACCCTGCTGCGGCGCCTGATCCGTCGTCTGGACAATCCCCACCTGGTGCCGTTGCACCGCATCGACCGCCATACAGCGGGGCTGGTGCTGTTCTCGTCCAACCCGCAGTCGCGCAGCGCCTATCAGCGGCTGTTTCCCGAGCGGCGCATCGACAAACGCTACCAGGCCATCGCTGCACCGCTGCCGACGCAGGCATTTCCGTTGGTGCACCGTAGTCGGCTGGAGCATGGTGAGCCGTTCTTTCGCATGCGTGAGGTCGAAGGGATGGCCAACAGCGAGACCCTGGCCGAGGTCCTGGAGAAGAACGGTAACCTGTGGCGCTACGGACTCTCGCCCGTGACCGGCAAGACCCATCAGTTGAGGGTGCACATGGCGGCGCTGGGGGCCGGGATCAGCAACGACCCGTTCTACCCGACATTGCTCGAGGGTGAGGACGATTACGAGCGGCCGTTGAAGCTGCTGGCGCAAAGTCTGCGCTTCGAGGACCCGCTGACGGGTGAAATGCGGTATTTCCAGAGCCGATTGAGCCTGGACTGGTAAAAAAGGGCTGCCCGAGGCAGCCCTTTTTTTGTCGCTTAGCGGTTGAACCGCTCCACCAGCGAGTATTGCGTTCCCGCCGTACTGGTCAGCTCTTCACTGAGCAGTGCCGAATGCTGCGCCTGCTCTGCGGTCTGGTCGGCCAGGTCGGCAATGGTGCTGATGTTGCGGCTGATCTCGTCCGCCACTGCGGTCTGCTCCTCGGTGGCAGCAGCGATCTGGGTCGCCATGTCGGTGATGTTGGCCACCGCTTCGCTGATCCCCACCAGCGCCTGGTCGGCCTGCATCACCCGCTCCACGCCTTCCTCGGCCTGACGGTGGCCGGTCTCCATGGTTTGCACAGCGTTGCTGGCTGTCTGCTGGAGCTTGGCGATCAGGCCGTGGATCTGGCCGGTGGATTCGGCGGTACGTTGCGCCAACTGGCGCACTTCGTCGGCAACCACGGCGAAGCCCCGGCCCATTTCACCCGCGCGAGCCGCTTCGATGGCGGCATTGAGCGCCAGCAGGTTGGTCTGGTCGGCGATGCCCTTGATCACATCGACCACACCACCGATCTCGTCGCTGTCCTTGGCCAGCTGGGTGACGGTCTGGCCGGTTTCACCCACTGCTGCCGAGAGGCGTTCGATGGCTTCGCGGGTTTCCCCGGCGATCTGGCGCCCCTGGCTGGTCAGCCGATTGGCTTCCTGGGTGGCATCGGCGGTGCGCTGCACGTGGTTGGCCACTTCTTGCGTCGTGGCGGCCATCTGGTTGACGGCAGCGGCGACCTGCTCGGTCTCCACACGCTGGCGCTCCAGCCCCGACGAACTCTTGTGCGCCAGCACATCGGATTGGCGCGCCTGGTCGCTCAGGTGCTCGGCGCTGTCCTGCAGGCGGGTGAGGCAGGTCTTGAGGCGCGACTCCTGGCTGAGCATGGCCATTTCCAGGCGCGCCTGCACGCCACGGCTGTCGGTGAACATCTGCGCGATCAGCGGGTCGGAGGTGGTCTGTTCGGCCAGGCGCAACAGGCGCTTGAGGCCGCGCTGCTGCCAGGTCAGGCCAAGCAGGCCGAGAGGGACGGAAACGGCCGCGGCCAGGGCAAAGCCCCAGGAGTGGCCGAGCCAGTTGCCGATGAGGAAGCCGATCTGGCTGATGAGAATGAACGGCAGCCAGTCCTGCAGCACCGGCAACCACTTGTCACGGCGCGGCACCGCCGACTTGCCCTGGTTCAGGCGTTGGTACAGTGCTTCGGCACGGCGGATCTGCTCGGCGGTCGGCTTGATCCGAACGGATTCGAAGCCGACCACCTGGTTGTTCTCGAAGATCGGTGTGACGTAGGCGTTGACCCAGTAATGGTCGCCTGACTTGCAGCGGTTCTTGACGATCCCCATCCACGGCAGGCCCTGCTTGAGGGTCTGCCACATGTGGGCGAACACCGCCGAGGGCACGTCAGGGTGGCGTACCAGATTGTGTGGCGCACCCGTGAGTTCTTCGCGTGAGAAACCGCTGATTTCGATGAAGGCATCGTTGCAGTAGGTGATCACGCCTTTGGCGTTGGTGGTGGAAATCAACCGCTGCTGGGCAGGGAAAGTCCGTTCTCTCTGGGTAATCGGCTGGTTGTTACGCATTGGCTGTTCAATCCGCAAGGCTTTCCACAGGTATCGGCAAGCCCATGGTTTTATTGAATGATTATTTAACTTACTTGACCTGGGACAGTGGGTGGCTACGAGCCATCAGCTAGGGAGTCGGCTTGTTGCTTGCAGTTGCACCCAAGATGTCAGCATTTTTAACGATTTATGACGTTATGGTCCGATCATGACCCATTGCTCAGGCCGGGGCCAGCATCGGATAGGTAAACAGTGCGAAGTGGGTCAGGTTGACGGCGAAATGGCACAGCACCGCAGCGGGCAAGCCGCCGAGTCGATACGCCAGGCCGTAGCCGACGCCTGCAAGGCTTGCCAGGTAGAACCACTGCCAGCCGCTGGCCAGATGCGCCAGGCCGAACAACAGTGCGGCCGCGATCAGTGCAAGCCCCTGATGCCTGAACAGGCGTTGCAGCCCACCCTGGATATAGCCGCGGAACAGCAGCTCTTCGGTCAGGCTGACCAGCAACAGGTTGTTCAGGGCCCATATCCAGGTTTGTTCCGGCCATTTCGGCGCCCACCCCACCATTCCAAGCGACCAGGCGCCACCCAGGCAGGCCATCAGGGTCAGCGGCAGTACCAGCCCGACACTGGAAAGCACGCCGCGTCCGCGCAGGGTCAGGACCCATGGGCAGGCCAGCAGAAGCCAGAAGCCGATCAGTGGCTTGTCCAGGTTCAGGTACATGGAAAACGGTAGCGCGCCTTCGCTGAATACCACCCTGTCGATGACCTTCGCACTTGCGAAACCGGGCAACCAGTGCGACGCCAGGGCGCCGACCAGAATGATGAACAAGGTGTGCCCAAGGGCCCGCTGCCAGCCCGAGCGCTGTCGCACCAGCAGTGCGGTGCAACACAGGGCGAGCAAGGCGGGCAGGGCGGCCAGGCCCAAATGACCATGGAGCAGGGCCACGGCATAACCGAGACCAAGCAGGGCGAGGGCGATCCAGTGGGCAGGCGACATCTGTAATCCGGTTAGCGGCAAATCGATATGATGGTTTGACTCACCCCGAGGACGCCAGGACACGTCGCAGAGGCATCGCGAGCGAACCCGCGATGCCTTCCCTTCAACCGGCGATCAGTTGCCGCAGCACGTAGTGCAGAATCCCGCCCGACTTGAAGTACTCGACTTCATTGAGCGTGTCGATCCGGCACAGCACCTCGATCTCCTGCGGCTGGCCATCCTCGCGCAGGATGCGCAACTGCAGGGTCATGCCCGGGCGGATCTGCGCGCCGGTCAGCCCTAGTACGTCGATGCGCTCCTTGCCGGTCAGGCCCAGGCGCTTGCGATCATCCCCGGCCTTGAACTGCAAGGGCAGTACACCCATGCCCACCAGGTTGGAGCGGTGGATGCGCTCGAAGCTTTCGGCCAGCACGGCCTTGACCCCCAGCAGGTTAGTGCCCTTGGCAGCCCAGTCGCGGCTGGAGCCGGTGCCGTATTCCTGCCCGGCGATCACCACCAGCGGCGTGCCTTCTGCCTGGTAGCGCATGGCTGCATCGTAGATCGACAGTTTTTCGCCGCTGGGCACATGCAGTGTATTGCCGCCTTCCTCGCCGCCGAGCATTTCGTTGCGGATGCGGATGTTGGCAAAGGTGCCGCGCATCATCACTTCGTGGTTGCCGCGACGTGAGCCGTAGGAGTTGAAGTCACGCGGCTCTACGCCCTTGTCGCGCAGGTAGCGGCCGGCCGGGCTGTCGGCCTTGATGTTGCCTGCCGGGGAAATATGGTCGGTGGTCACCGAATCGCCGAGCAGCGCGAGGATGCGCGCCCCGTGCACGTCGCCGATGTCCGGCAGCGGGCCGCCGATATCGTCGAAGAAGGGCGGGTGCTGGATGTAGGTGGAGTCGTCCTGCCAGACGTAGGTGGCGGCCTGGGGCACTTCGATGGCCTGCCACTGGGCGTCACCGGCGAACACCTCGGCATACTCCTTGTGGAACATGGCGGTATCGACCTTGGCCACCGCGTCGGCAATTTCCTGCTGGCTGGGCCAGATATCGCGCAGGTACACCGGCTGGCCGTCCTTGCCAGTGCCCAGGGCATCCTGAGTGAGATCCACGCGCACGCTGCCGGCCAGGGCATAGGCGACTACCAGCGGTGGTGAGGCCAGCCAGTTGGTCTTGACCAGTGGGTGCACCCGGCCTTCGAAGTTACGGTTGCCCGACAGCACCGAGGCCACGGTCAGGTCAGCGCTGCCGATGGCTTTCTCGATGGCGTCGTCCAGTGGACCGGAGTTGCCGATGCAGGTGGTGCAGCCATAGCCGACCAGGTCGAAGCCCAACTGGTCCAGGTAGGGGGTAAGGCCGGCCGCCTTGAAGTAGTCGGTGACCACTTTCGAGCCTGGCGCCAGCGAACTCTTGACCCAGGGTTTGCGTGCCAGGCCTTTCTCGATGGCTTTCTTGGCGACCAGCCCGGCGGCCATCATCACGCTGGGGTTGGAGGTGTTGGTACAGGAGGTGATGGCCGCGATTACCACCGCGCCGTCGCGCAGTTTGTGGGTCTGGCCATTGTGCGTGTAGTCGATCTCGCCGGCTTGGTCGGCATTGCCCACGGCAACACCGCCACCTCCTTCGCTTTCCAGGCGTCCGACCTCTTTGGCCAGGGGTTTGGGTTGCAGTTCGATGAAGCCGTCGAAGGCCTGGCTGACCTTGGACAGCGCCACTCGGTCCTGCGGGCGCTTGGGCCCGGCGAGGCTGGCTTCGACCTCGTGCATGTCCAGCGCCAGGCTGTCGCTGAACAGCGGTTCCTGGCCCGGCTGGCGCCACAGGCCCTGGGCTTTGCAGTAGGCTTCGACCAGTTGCACGGTCTCGTCAGGGCGACCGGACAGGCGCAGGTAGTCGAGGGTGACGTCATCGACCGGGAAGAAGCCGCAGGTGGCGCCGTATTCCGGCGCCATGTTGGCGATGGTGGCGCGGTCGGCCAGGGGCAGGTCGGCCAGGCCGTCGCCATAGAATTCGACGAACTTTCCGACCACCCCCTTCTTGCGCAGCATCTGCGTGACCGTCAGCACCAGGTCGGTGGCGGTGATGCCTTCGCGCAGTTTGCCGGTGAGCTTGAAACCGATCACCTCGGGTATCAGCATCGACACCGGCTGGCCGAGCATCGCCGCCTCCGCCTCGATGCCGCCGACACCCCAGCCGAGCACGCCCAGGCCGTTGATCATGGTGGTGTGCGAGTCGGTGCCGACTAGGGTGTCGGGGAAGGCGTAGGTGCGCCCGTCTTCCTCGCGGGTCCACACGGTGCGGCCGAGGTACTCCAGGTTGACTTGATGGCAGATACCCGTGCCCGGCGGCACCACGCGGAAGTTATCGAAGGCACTCTGGCCCCAGCGCAGGAAGGCGTAGCGTTCGCCGTTGCGCTGCATCTCGATGTCGACGTTCTGTTCGAAGGCTTCGGCGGTGGCGTAGCGGTCGACCATCACCGAGTGGTCGATCACCAGGTCCACCGGCGACAGCGGGTTGATCCGCTGCGGATCGCCGCCAGCCTTGGCCATGGCCGCACGCATGGCGGCCAGGTCGACCACGGCGGGCACGCCGGTGAAGTCCTGCATCAGTACCCGCGCGGGGCGATACTGGATCTCGCGGTCGGAGCGCCGCTCTTTCAGCCAGCCGGCCAGCGCTCGCAAGTCGTCGCCGGTGACGGTTTTACCGTCTTCCCAGCGCAGCAGGTTTTCCAGCAGGACCTTGAGCGACATGGGCAGGCGTTGCAGGTCGCCCAACTGGCTGGCGGCCTCGGTGAGGCTGAAATAGTGGTAGGCGCGGTCGGCCACCTGGAGGGTCTTGAGGGTTTTCAGGCTATCGAGCGAGGGCATTGCCAACTCCTTGTGCTCCGGTGCCCGGCAGTCGTGGTTGCCGGTGTCACCGCTCTGTATCGGCCCGCACGGCACGGGCCAGGCTGAACAGTCAGGTTAGACCGCTTTGGCGGGCCTGACGTTGTTCTGGACCTGCGGGGCGTGTCGCAGGTTCCGAACTTCCTTTATCATTCGCCGCCCTGACGCTGTCTGCGCCAGAGATGTGGAGTAAGAGATGAATACCCTGTTCATGCATTGCCGGCCCGGCTTCGAGGGCGAGGTCTGCGCCGAAATCAGCGAACACGCCGCGCACCTGGGTGTGGCCGGCTATGCCAAGGGCAAGCCGCAGAGCGCCAGCGCCGAGTTCGTTTGCCTCGACGAGGGCGGCGCCGAACGTCTGATGCGTGAGCTGCGCTTCGACCGGCTGATCTTTCCGCGCCAATGGGCGCGCGGCGACTTCGTCGAGCTGCCGGAAACCGACCGGATCAGCGTGCTGCTCGAACACCTGGCGGGCCTGCCGGTGTGTGGCAGCCTGTGGCTGGAGGTGCTCGACAGCAACGATGGCAAGGAGCTGTCGACCTTCTGCCGCAAGTTCGAAGTGCCGCTGCGCAAGGCGCTGGAGAAAGCCGGGCGCCTGGTCGATGACGCCAGCAAACCACGTCTGCTGCTGACCTTCATCAGCGGTCGGCGGGTGTTTCTCGGCTTGGCCGAGGCGGGCAATTCGGCGCTTTGGCCGATGGGCATCCCACGCCTGAAGTTCCCGCGCGAGGCGCCGAGCCGCTCGACCCTCAAGCTTGAAGAAGCCTGGCATCAGTTCATTCCGCGCGATCAATGGGACCAACGCCTGAACGACGACATGACCGGCGTCGACCTGGGCGCCTCGCCGGGCGGTTGGACCTACCAACTGGTCAAGCGCGGCATGCTGGTCACCGCCATCGACAACGGTCCGATGGCCGAAAGCCTGATGGACACCGGGCTGGTGCAGCACCTGATGGCCGACGGCTTTACCTGGAAGCCCAAGCAGACCGTTGACTGGATGGTCTGCGACATCGTCGAGAAGCCCGCACGCACGGCCTCGCTGATCGAAACCTGGCTGGGCGAGGGGTTGTGCCGCGAGGCCGTGGTCAATCTCAAACTGCCAATGAAGCAGCGTCACGCCGAAGTGCGCAAGTTGCTCGATCGCATCGAGGCGTCGTTCAAGGCGCGCAAGGTCAAGGTGTCGATCGCCTGCAAGCAGCTGTACCACGACCGTGAAGAGGTCACTTGCCACCTTCGCCGGCTCGACCTCAAGCCGCGCTGAAGCGATCGGGGCCGTGCTGCGGCCCCTGTTTGACCTGCACGCGGTTTGCGCGACAATACCCCTCAATTTGCGGAGCCCACCATGACCGACTTCACCCCAGACGCGACCCTCGACGCCACCGGCCTGAACTGTCCGGAGCCGGTGATGATGCTGCATCAGCACGTGCGCAACCTCGCTGCCGGCGGCCTGCTCAAGGTCATCGCCACCGACCCCTCGACCCGCCGCGACATCCCCAAGTTCTGCACCTTCCTCGGCCATGAACTGGTGCAACAGCAGGAAGACGCCGGCACCTACCTGTACTGGATACGCAAGAAGGCCGACTGAGCTGGATCGCGTCGGCCACAGCGCCTACACTGCGCTCCCCTGACAGGAGAGCACCCATGCTGATCGTTGCCGACGAAAATATCCCGCTGCTCGATGCCTTCTTCGCTGGATTCGGCGAAATCCGCCGTTACCCCGGCCGGGCCATCGATGCCGCCTGCGTCAGGGATGCCGATCTGCTGCTGGTGCGCTCGGTCACCCGCGTCGACCGGCAACTGCTCGAAGGCAGCAAGGTGCGCTTCGTCGGCACTTGCACCATCGGCACCGACCACCTCGATCTCGACTACTTCGCCCTGGCCGGTATCCACTGGAGCAGCGCGCCTGGCTGCAACGCCCGCGGCGTGGTGGACTACGTGCTGGGCAGCCTGCTGACCCTGGCCGAGCTCGATGGCGTGGAGCTGCCCAAGCGGGTGTATGGCGTGGTCGGAGCCGGTGAGGTGGGCGGGCGTCTGGTCCGTGTACTGCGGGGCCTGGGCTGGCGGGTGCTGGTGTGCGATCCCCTGCGCGCAGCCAGCGAAGAGGGCGATTTCGTCAGCCTGGACACGTTGCTTGAGCAGTGTGACACCATCAGCCTGCATACCCCGCTGCAACGCGGCGGCGAACATCCGACCTGGCATCTGCTCGGTGCGCAGCAACTGGCCCGCCTGCGCCCAGGGGCCTGGCTGATCAATGCCAGCCGCGGGCCGGTGGTGGACAACGACGCCCTGCGCGAGCTGCTGCTGCACCGCGAGGATGTCCACGCGGTGCTGGATGTTTGGGAGGGCGAGCCGCAGGTCGACCTGGCGCTGGCCGACCTGTGCACCCTGGCCACGCCGCATATCGCTGGCTACAGCCTCGATGGCAAGCAGCGCGGGACCGCGCAGATCTACCAGGCTTTCTGCCGTTCGCAAGGTTTGCCGGAGCAGGTGCAACTGGCCGACCTGCTGCCGTCGCCAGCTCTGGCACGCCTGGACTTCGATGCCAGCGCCGACCCGGCCTGGGCGCTGGCAACCCTGTGCCGTGCGGTCTACGACCCGCGTCGCGACGATGCGGATTTTCGTCGCAGCCTGAGCGAGGATCCCACCGAGCAACGTGCGGCTTTCGACCTGCTGCGCAAGCAGTATCCGGTCCGTCGCGAGATCGAAGGGCTGGCGGTACGGGTACAGGGTGACGCGCCACAGCTGGTGCAGGCCATCAATGCTTTGGGCGCGGTGCTGGTCTAGCCCGCCTCGGGTACGGGTGTCTGCCAGTCGGGTTTACGGGCAATCTGTAAATTTCGTAAATAAGATTTAAACCTATTTGAGAATCGTTATATTCACCATCCCTGACGGACCCGCCTTTTGCCGGGCCGGTGGGCGAGGGGCCCGCCGACCGGGGCGTGGCTTGCTTCTCGCACACGATTTCAGGAGATGTACCGATGCACACCCGATCTTCCTCGCACCGCCTGGCCCTGGCCATCGTCGCCCTGGCCGCGCCTGTGGCAGCGACTTCAGCATTCGCCGAGCAGGCGCTGGTAATCGAGGATACGCTGGTGACCGCCGAGCGCGAAGCGCGCCAGGCGCTGGGATCGTCGGTCATCACCGAAGAGGACATCAAGCGCCGCCCGCCGGCCAATGACCTGTCCGACATCATCCGCCGCGAACCGGGGGTCAACCTCACCGGTAACAGTGCCAGTGGCGCCCGTGGCAACAACCGGCAGATCGACCTGCGCGGCATGGGCCCGGAAAACACCCTGATCCTGATCGATGGCAAGCCATCGAGTGCACGCAACGCGGTGCGCTATGGCTGGAACGGCGACCGCGATACCCGCGGCGAAACCAACTGGGTGCCAGCCGAAGCGGTCGAGCGCATCGAGATCTTGCGTGGCCCTGCGGCGGCGCGCTATGGCTCGGGTGCGATGGGCGGGGTGGTCAACATCATCACCAAGCGCCCCAGCGAAGCACTCAAGGGCAATGTCAGCCTGTACACCCTGATGCCGGAGGACAGCGCCGAGGGCGCCAGCCGCCGGGCCAACTTCAACCTCGGTGGCGGCCTGACCGACACGCTTGGTTTTCGTCTCTACGGCGGCCTGGCCAAGACCGACGCCGACGATCTGGACATCAACGCCGCACACGCCGGCAGCTCGACCGTGGCGGGGCGCGAGGGTGTGCGCAACAAGGATATCAACGGCCTGCTGAGCTGGAAGCTCAACGACGAGCATCGCCTGGAAATGAGCGCAGGCTACAGCCGCCAGGGCAATATCTACGCTGGCGACACCATGAACAGCAACGGCGGTGGCAACCCGGAACTGATCTCCAGCCTGTATGGCCACGAGACCAACGTGATGCAGCGCAACACCTACGACCTGACCCACCTGGGTGATTTCACCTGGGGCACCAGCAAGACCGTGCTGGCCTATGAATACGTGCGCAACTGGCGCTTGAATGAGGGCATGGCCGGGCGTACCGAAGGGGCGATCAACGGCAACGATGCGGCATTCTCGCGCTTGCGCAACACGCGCCTGTCGAGCGAGGTCAACCTGCCGTTCGCAATGGGTGCCACGGAGCACGTGCTGACCGTCGGCGGCGAGTACCTCTATGAAACCCTCAACGACCAGGGCTCGCTTCGTCCGCAAAGCTCCGACCCAACAGGTACTGGCAATAACGCGATCGAAGGCTTCGACCGCAGCGATTCGAAGATGCAGGCACGCAGCCATGCCTTTTTCGTCGAGGACAACATCATCATCGGCGCAACCACCGTCACTCCTGGCCTGCGTTTCGATCACCACGAGACGTTCGGCGACAACTTCAGCCCCAGCTTGAACCTGTCGCACAAGATCACCGACGAACTGACCTTCAAGGGCGGCATCGCCCGTGCCTACAAGACGCCGAACCTGTACCAGTCCAACCCCAACTACCTGCTCTACAGCCGCGGCAATGGCTGCAGCGTGCGGCAGACCAACTCCGGCGGCTGTTACCTGCAGGGCAACGCCGACCTCAAGCCTGAGATCAGCGTCAACAAGGAGATCGGCCTGCTGTATGACCGCGGCACCTGGCGCACCAGCGCGACCTATTTCCGCAACGACTACCAGAACAAGATCATCGGCGGCACCGATGTGGTCTACGCGATCAATGGCGGCAGCCGTGTGACCCAGTGGGAAAACGCCGGCAAGGCGCGGGTGGAAGGTCTCGAGGGCAACCTGTTCATCGAGCTGACCCCGAGCCTGGACTGGAACACCAACCTGACCTGGATGCTCGACAACGACAACCGTGAAACTGGCGAGCCGCTGTCGGTGATCCCCGAGTACACGGTCAACACCACCCTGGACTGGCGCGCGACCGACAAGCTGTCGCTGCAGTTGGCGGGCACCTGGTTCGGCAAGCAGAAGTCGCCGACCTGGAACTATCGCACCCAGGAGCGCTATGACGATGCGGCGCAGAAGGACGTCGAGGCCTATGGGCTGGTGGATGTCAGTGCCGGGTACAGGTTCAACGCCAACTACGATGTACGGGTGGGGGTGAACAACCTGTTCGACAAGCAGATCCTGCGCGGCGGCAATGCCAGCAGCGCAGGTGCCAACACCTACAACCAGCCGGGCAGGGCGCTGTTTGCGGCGTTGAATATTTCGTTCTGATATGTGTAGGAGCGGGCTCGTCCCGCGATCGGGCGCGAAGCGGCCGTA
>NZ_JABWRO010000039.1:0-40617 GCF_014268985.1 Pseudomonas sp. RW10S2
CGGTTCGGCGCCCCGACTTGTCCCGCGAACCGGGGGCCAAGGCCCCCGGCCATTCACCTCAGTCGAACACGATGCCCTGCGCGAGCGGCAGCTCACGCGAGTAGTTCACGGTATTGGTCTGACGGCGCATGTAGCCCTTCCACGCATCCGAACCGGACTCACGGCCACCACCCGTCTCTTTCTCGCCACCGAACGCGCCGCCGATTTCCGCGCCGCTGGTGCCGATGTTCACGTTGGCGATACCGCAATCACTGCCCGAGGCGCTCTGGAAGCGCTCGGCCTCGCGGATGTCGGTGGTGAAGATGCACGACGACAGGCCCTGTGGCACTTCGTTGTTCAGGCGCAGGGCCTCTTCGAAGTCATCGTAGGCCAGCACGTAGAGGATCGGCGCGAAGGTTTCGTGGCGCACCACCTCGCTCTGCGCCGGCATCTCGGCGATGGCAGGCGATACGTAGTAGGCATTGGGGTACTGGTCGGCCAATTGGCGCTCGCCACCGAAGACCTGCCCACCCTCGTCGCGCGCCTTGGCCAGCGCGCCCTGCATGGCGTCGAACGACAGCTTGTCGATCAGCGGGCCGACCAGGTTGTCTTTGCGCGGGTCGCCGATGCGCACCTTGCCGTAGGCGGCTTTGACACGGGCGACCACTTCGTCCTTGATCGAGCGGTGGACGATCAGCCGGCGCAGCGTGGTGCAGCGTTGGCCAGCGGTGCCCACGGCCGAGAACAGGATGCCGCGCACGGCCAGGTCGAGGTCGGCGCTCGGGGCGAGGATCATGGCGTTGTTGCCGCCCAGTTCGAGGATGCTGCGACCGAAGCGCGCCGCAACCCGCGGGCCCACTTCACGACCCATGCGGGTGCTGCCGGTAGCGCTGACCAGCGGTACACGCGGGTCATCGACCAGGGCCTCACCGGCTTCACGCCCGCCGATCACCAGTTGGCTGAGGCCCTGCGGCGCCTCACCAAAGGCTTTCAGGGCCTTCTCGAACAGCGCCTGGCAGGCCAGTGCGGTCAGCGGGGTCTTTTCCGAAGGTTTCCACACCACCGAGTTGCCGGCTACCAGCGCCAGCGTGGTGTTCCATGCCCATACCGCAACCGGGAAGTTGAAGGCACTGATCACCCCGACCACGCCCAGCGGATGCCAGGATTCACGCATGTGGTGGCCCGGACGTTCGGAGGCGATGGTCAGGCCGTAGAGTTGACGCGACAGGCCGACGGCGAAGTCGCAGATGTCGATCATCTCCTGCACTTCGCCCAGGCCTTCCTGGGTGATCTTGCCGGCTTCGATGGACACCAGCTCGCCAAGGTCAGCCTTGTGCGCACGCAGCACTTCACCAAACAGACGCACCAGCTCGCCGCGACGCGGGGCCGGCACGTTGCGCCAGGCTTCGAAGGCTGCTTGCGCCTGGTCGATGCGCGCGATGGTCTCGGCCTTGCCGAGCAATTTCACCGAGGCGATCTGGCTGCCGTCGATCGGCGTGTGAACAGGGTAGTCGCCCTGGGTGTAATCCGCGGCGGCGACGCCGAGGCGCTCGAGCAATGCAGCAACCATTGTGCTTCTCCTACATCGGGTGAAGGGTTGAAAAGGTGATGGGGATCAGTATTAATCCGATTACATTGCTGCAACAAACGACCTTTATTCCTCTTATCATTCCCCTGCGGAATGGTATCGCAGCCCTAGAGAGTGCCATGTCCAAACGCCTGGTTCCGTCGATGACAGCCTTGCAGTGCTTCGAGGCCGCCGCCCGTCACCTGAACTTCACCCGCGCCGCCGAAGAGCTGCACCTGACCCAGAGCGCCGTCAGCAAGCAGGTGGCACAGCTCGAAGAGATGCTGCGTCACCACCTGTTCCTGCGCATCCGCCGGCGCCTGCAGCTCACGCCGGCGGGTGCGCTGTACCTGGCCGAGGTCAACAAGATCCTCACCCAGGTGGATATGTCCAGCCGCTATGTCCTCACCTATGGCGAACAGACCGAAGTATTGAAAGTAGCCACTCAACCGAGTTTTGGCGTGCGCTGGTTGATTCCTCGGCTCAAGGGCTTTGGCAAACGCCACCCCAACATCCACCTGGACATCCGCAACGAAATGGAGCCCTTCGCCCTGCTGCAGGGCTCGGCCGACGTGGTGTTCTTCTTCGGCCAGGGCACCTGGCCGGGTGCGACCTGCGTGGAACTGTTCGGCGAAGAGGTGGTGCCGGTGTGCGCCCCGGAGCTGCTGGGCGGACAAGAGCTGGACGGCCCCGGTGCGGTGGCCAGGCAGGTGCTGCTGCAAAGCACCTCGCGGCCGGAGGCCTGGCATGAATGGTTCCTGGAACAGGGGCTGCACACCGACAACAGCTACCATGGTCCGCGCTTCGATACCTTCTACATGGCGCTCAGCGCCGCACAGTCCGGCTGCGGCGTGGCCCTGGTGCCGCGCTATCTGGCGGCCAAGGAATTGGCCGAAGGCAGCCTGGTAGTGGCCTGGAACCATGCGATGCCGAGCAATGGCAAGCACTACCTGGCGTTCGCCGAACATGCGGCGGAGGTGCCGAAGGTGCGGGCGTTGGTGGAATGGATTCGCGCGCAGTTGCCGGGGTGATGCGATAGGGCCGGCAAATTCAATAGCAAAAGGAATGACCCTCACACTTTTTTTCGCTTGTGGACAAAGTCCATTCCCCGCTTTCATGTAAGGGTATCTACTGACCTTCAGGAAGCTAGTGATGCCCGCCCACGATTTCGTCAGCCCCGACAGCATCCGCGCGCAGTTCTCTGCCGCCATGTCGCTCATGTACAAACAGGAAGTGCCACTCTACGGCACGCTGCTGGAGCTGGTGAGCGAAATCAACCAGCAGGTCATGGCCCAGCAGCCTGAAGTGGCCCAGGCCCTGCGCTGGACCGGTGAAGTCGAACGCCTGGATCAGGAGCGCCATGGCGCGATCCGTGTCGGCACCGCCGAAGAGCTGGCGACCATCGCCCGCCTGTTCGCCGTCATGGGCATGGAGCCGGTTGGCTACTACGACCTGAGCTCGGCTGGGGTTCCGGTGCACTCCACCGCCTTTCGCGCGGTGCACGAACAGGCGCTGCACATCAGCCCGTTCCGCGTGTTCACCTCGCTGCTGCGCCTGGAGCTGATCGATAACCCGCCCCTGCGCGCATTGGCCCAGGACATCCTGGCCAAGCGCCAGATCTTCACCCCGCGCGTGCTGGAGCTGATCGCTCAGTGCGAACGCGACGGCGGCCTGAGCGCGGCCGATGCCGAAACCTTCGTACAGGAGGCGCTGCACACCTTCCGCTGGCACCAGCAGGCCACGGTCACCGCCGAACAGTACCAGCAACTGCACGACCAGCACCGCCTGATCGCCGATGTGGTGGCCTTCAAGGGCCCGCATATCAATCACCTGACCCCACGCACCCTGGACATCGATGCAATCCAGGTCGGCATGCCGGCCAAGGGCATTCCGCCCAAAGCCGTGGTCGAAGGCCCACCCACCCGGCGCCACCCGATACTGCTGCGTCAGACCAGCTTCAAGGCATTGCAGGAAAAGGTCGCGTTCAGCGATGCCCAGGGCAGCCACACCGCGCGCTTCGGCGAAATCGAGCAACGGGGTGCGGCGCTGACCC
The DNA here is from genome assembly GCF_014268985.1 of Pseudomonas sp. RW10S2. NCBI lineage: Bacteria > Pseudomonadati > Pseudomonadota > Gammaproteobacteria > Pseudomonadales > Pseudomonadaceae > Pseudomonas > Pseudomonas sp. RW10S2. The sequence continues at coordinate 3,600 of NZ_JABWRO010000039.1, forward strand.
CCAAAGGCCGTGCGCTCTACGACCGCCTGCTCGACGCTACCCGGGCCGCCCTCAACGGGGTGCCGGCCGAAACCAATGCCGAGCACTACAAGACGCTGCTGGCGCAGCACTTTGCCGAATTCCCGGATGATCTGACGCAGATGCGCGAGCAGGGGCTGGCCTACTTCCGTTACTTCGCCACCGAAAAAGGCCTGGCCGAGCGAGATCGCCAGGATCGACCGTCCACGCTACAAGGCCTGATCGACGCTGGCCATGTGCATTTCGAGGCGCTGGTGTACGAGGACTTCCTGCCGGTCAGTGCCGCAGGGATCTTCCAGTCGAACCTTGGCGACGATGCCCAGGCTGACTATGGCAGCAATGCCAACCGCGATGCCTTCGAGGCAGCGCTGGGCCTCAAGGTGCAGGACGAACTGGCGCTGTACGCCCAGAGCGAACGACGTTCGCTGCAAGCCTGTGCACAGGCCTTGGGCGTTGCGTTGGACTAGGGTCATCGGGGCTGCCAGGCAGCCCCTTCCCGCACGCCATCACTCGCCGATGGCAGCCTTGTAGCCCGCCGCGTCCAGCAGTTTGTCCAGCTCGGCCTTGTCGCTTGGCTTGAGCTTGAAGATCCACGATTCGTAGGGCGCTTCATTGAGCAGCTCAGGGCTTTCGGCCAGCTCCTCGTTGACGGCGATGACTTCGCCGCCGACCGGGGCGTAGATGTCGGATGCGGCCTTGACCGACTCGACCACCCCCGCAGCGTCGCCCGCGGCGAACACCTTGCCGACTTCGGCCAGTTCGACGAACACCACATCACCCAGAGCTTCCTGGGCGTGATCGCTGATACCCACGGTCACGGTGCCGTCGGCTTCCAGGCGCGCCCATTCATGACTTTCAGCAAAACGCAGGTCGGCGGGGATATTGCTCATGTGTCGTATTCCTCGGTTGGCTCAGCGGTCTACCGCCGGTAATTGAGTGTTCAGATCAGGGTCTTGCCGTGGCGCACGAAGGTCGGTTTGACCACCCGCACCGGATACCACTTGCCGCGAATCTCTACTTCGGCGCGGTCGCCAGTGGCGATGGGCACGCGCGCCAAGGCAATGGACTTGCTTAGCGTAGGGGAGAAACTACCACTGGTGATCTCTCCTTCGCCAATACCGGCAACACGAACTATCTGGTGGGCACGCAGAACGCCGCGCTCCTCCAGTACCAGGCCGACCAGTTTGTCCTGCACACCACGCTCGATTTCCGCCAGCAGGCCGCTGCGGCCGATGAAATCGCGCTCGGCTGGCTCCCAGGCGATGCTCCAACCCAGGTTGGAGGTCAGCGGTGTGTGGGCTTCGTCGATATCCTGGCCGTACAGGTTCATGCCGGCTTCCAGGCGCAGCGTGTCACGAGCGCCAAGGCCGCTGGGGGCAATGCCGGCGCCGACCAGATCGTAGAAGAACGTTGCGGCCTGATCGCCTGGCAAGATGATTTCCAACCCGTCTTCGCCAGTGTAGCCGGTGCGGGCAATGAACCAGTCGCCTTCGCCGACGCCCTCGAACGGGCGCAGCTCGCGAATCAGCGCGGCACGCGCAGCACTGAGCAGTGCGGCGACCTTCTCGCGGGCCTGGGGCCCTTGGATGGCGAGGATCGCAAGATCGGGGCGTACCTCGATACCGACGGCAAAGCCTTCGCTCTGCACGTTCAACCAGGCCAGTACCTTGTCGCGGGTGGCAGCATTGGCCACCAGTCGATAACCGTCTTCGGTGCGGTAGGCGATCAGGTCGTCGATGACCTTGCCCTGCTCATTGAGCAACGGGCTGTAGAGGGCTTTTCCGGGGCTTTCGAGGCGGGCCACGTCGTTGGCCAGCAGGCGCCGTAGCCAGGGGGTGGCGTCGGCACCGTCGATGTCGATGACTGTCATGTGGGAAACGTCGAAGACGCCGCAATCACTGCGGACCTGATGATGTTCTTCGACCTGAGAGCCGTAATGCAGGGGCATGTCCCAACCGCCGAAATCGACCGTCTTGGCGCCAAGCGCCAGGTGCAGGTCGTACAGGGGCGTGCGCTGTCCCATGGGTTTCTCCTTCCGGGCGTGGCGAAGCAGAGGCGGTCGGCGCTGTTGAATCAGCACCTGATCTTGTAGGACCCACCTCTACGAATGCCGCGCATTGTAGCCGCAAGGGCGGGGGCTGGCACCCTCAGTGAGGATGCCCAGGGCGATAGGCGGAGCGACGGATCAGGCCGATGACCGGCAAAAGCCCTACCAGCACCAGGGTCAGGGCCGGCAGCGAGGCGCGCGCCCATTCGCCCTCGCTGGTCATCTCGAACACCCGCACGGCCAGGGTGTCCCAGCCGAACGGCCGCATCAAAAGGGTGGCCGGCATCTCTTTCAGCACATCGACAAACACCAGTAACGCGGCACTGAGCGCACCCGGGACCAGCAGCGGTAGATACACCTTGAAAAACAATCTCGGCCCGGCCACGCCGAGGCTGCGAGAAGCCTCCGGCAGCGACGGGCGGATCCGCTCCAGACTGCTTTCCAGCGGCCCGTAGGCCACCGCGATGAAGCGCACCAGATAAGCCAGTAACAGCGCAGCCACACTGCCCAGCAACAGGGGCTTGCCGGCCCCGCCCAGCCAGGTGGAAAGCGGGATCACCAGTTGATTGTCCAGATAGCTGAACGCCAGCATGATCGACACCGCGAGCACCGAACCAGGCAAGGCGTAGCCCAGGTTGGCCAAGCCAACGCCGGCACGAATCGATGGCGTGGGCGCCTGACGCCGGGCGAAGGCCAGCAACAGTGCCACGCTGACGGTGATCAACGCCGCCATCGCGCCCAGGTACAGGGTGTGCAGGATCAATGCGCCATAGCGTTCGTCCAGGTCATGTCGGCCACGCTGCCAGAACCACGCCAGCAACTGCAGCAGCGGGATGACGAAGGCGCAGGCGAACACCAGCAGGCACCAGCCACTGGCCGCCAGCGCCTTGAGCCCGCGCAGATGATAGAGCGCCTGCCCGCGCGGGCGCTCGTTGCCGCTGCGGCTGGCGCCACGGGCGCGGCGTTCGCCATAGAGCACCAGCATCACGACCAGCAACAACAGGCTGGCCAGTTGCGCCGCACCGGACAGGCTGAAGAATCCATACCAGGTCTTGTAGATGGCAGTGGTGAAGGTATCGAAGTTGAACACCGATACCGCACCAAAGTCCGCCAGCGTTTCCATCAACGCCAGGGCGATGCCCGCGCCGATGGCCGGCCGCGCCATCGGCAGCGCCACCCGCCAGAACGCCTGTAGCGGCGACAGCCCCAGCACCCTCGCGGCCTCCATCAAGCCCTTGCCCTGTGCCAGGAAGGCGGTGCGCGCCAGCAGGTAGACATAGGGATAGAACACCAGCACCAGCACGATGATGACCCCACCGGTCGAACGTACCCGGGGCAGGCGCATCGGCCCGAACACCTCGCGCAAGGCACTCTGCACCGGGCCTGAGAAGTCCAGCAGGCCGACGAAGACGAAGGCCAGTACATAGGCGGGAATGGCAAAGGGCAGCATCAGTGCCCAGTCGAGCCAGCGTCGGCCGGGAAACTCGCAGAGACTGGTGAGCCAGGCCAGGCTGACCCCCAGCACGGTGACGCCGACACCCACGCCCAGCACCAGGGTCAGGGTGTTGCCCAGCAGGCGGCTCATCTGGGTGTCGAGCAGGTGCGACCAGATCTGCGTGTCGATCGACTGCCACGACAGCACCAGTACGCTCAGGGGCAGGAGCACCAGGGCGGCGACAAGGCTGACCGGAAGGTACCAGCGGCGTTGGGGGGAGTGGGGCAAGACAGGTATCTCGGTTGCAGGTTGCGACCGCTGTGCGGTCGTTCGCGGCCAAAGCCACTCTCAATGTGTGGGAGTGGCTTCAACTGCGAAGGGGCCTTGAACGGCCCCGAAAGGATAAGCGCTGAAACTCAGTTCCAGCCAGCCCGATCCATCAGGCGAATGGCTTCGGCCTGGCGCTTGCCCGCCACTTCCACCGGCAGGCTGTCGGCCTTGAAGCTGCCCCAGGCCGCGACTTCATCCGACGGCTTGACCTTGGGGTTGGCCGGGAACTCCTGGTTGATGTCGGCGAACAGTTTCTGCGCTTCCTCGCCCGTCATCCACTCGACCAGTTTCTTCGCCGCTTCCGGGTGCGGGGCATGCTTGGTCAGGCCGATGCCCGAGAGGTTGACGTGCACGCCACGGTCGCCCTGGTTGGGCCAGAAGATCTTCACCGGCAGCTTCGGGTCGGCCTTGTGCAGGCGCCCGTAGTAGTAGGTGTTGACCACACCCACGTCGCATTGCCCTGCGGCAACGGCCTGAATCACGGCGTTGTCGTCGGAGAACACGTCGGTGGACAGGTTGCTGACCCAGCCCTTGACCAGCTTCTCGGTCTCGGCCTCGCCGTGGGTCTCGATCAGGGTGGCGGTCAGCGACTGGTTGTAGACCTTCTTCGCGGTGCGCAGGCACAGGCGGCCTTCCCACTGCTTGTCGGCCAGGGCTTCGTAGGTGCTCAGCTCCGAGGGCTTGACCCGCTCGGTGGAGTAGATGATGGTCCGCGCACGCAGGCTCAGGCCGGTCCAGTCGTGGGACGAAGCGCGGTACTGCGGCGGAATGTTCTTGTCGATAATGTCCGACTTGATCGGCTGCAGAATGCCCATCTGCTCGGCCTGCCAGAGGTTGCCGGCATCCACGGTGAGCAGCAGGTCGGCGACGCCGTTCTGGCCCTCGGCCTTGATGCGCTGCATCAGCGGCGCTTCCTTGTCGGTGATGAACTTGATCTTCACCCCGGTCTTGGCGGTGTAGGCATCGAATACCGGCTTGATCAGCTCGTCGATGCGCGAGGAGTACACCACCACTTCATCATCCGCCGCCTGGACGGAACCGGCAAACAAGGTCAGGGCCAGGGCGGCCAGTAGGGGCTTGCGGGGCGACATGGTGGATGCTCCTCGGGGTTAGAGAGGTGCAAATGGTAGTGAATCCCATTTTCCCACTCACCCTTGGAGCCGTTACCGGATGTTGCAAAGCAATCGCGGGGCAAGCCCGCCCCTCTAGGACCACCCCGCTCTTCAGGCAGGTGATGTACCTGCAGGAGCGGGCTTGCCCCGCGATAGGGCCCTCAAGCCTTGGCCAGGTCTGGCAGGTCGCCGCTCAACCCCAAGGCCTGGCGCACGAACACCGCCTTGGCCTCAGGCATCCCTTCCACCAGCTTCAACCCGGTATTGCGCAGCCAGCGCAGCGGCAGCGGGTTGGCCTGGAACAGGCGCTCGAAGCCCTCCATCGCCGCCATCAGGGCGAGGTTGTGCGGCATGCGTCGGCGCTCGTAGCGACTCAACACCCTCACATCGGCCAGACGCTCGCCACGCTCGCACGCGTGCACCAGTTCCTCGGCCAGCACTGCCGCATCGAGAAAGCCCAGGTTGACGCCCTGCCCCGCCAGGGGGTGGATGGTGTGGGCCGCATCGCCGATCAGCACCAGGCCTTCGTCCACATAGCGCTTGGCATGACGCTGGCGCAGCGGCACGCAGACGCGGCGGTCGGCATGCAGCACCTGGCCCAGGCGGCCTTCGAAGGCGCGCTCCAGTGCCTGGCAGAACGCCGCATCATCCAGCGCCATGGCCTGCTCGGCCTGCTCCGGCGTGGTGGACCAGACGATCGAACACCAGTGCTGGCCGTCATCGCGCGACAACGGCAGAAAGGCCAGCGGACCTTCGTCGGTGAAGCGCTGCCAGGCCGTGGCGCGGTGCGCCTCGCTGCAGCGCACGCTGGTGACGATGGCGTGGTGCAGGTAATCCCACTCGCGCGTCTCGCAGCCCGCCAGGCGCCGCACCGCCGAATTGGCGCCATCGGCAGCGACCACCAGCGGCGCACGCAGGCGACGGCCATCGGACAGGGTCACCAGCCACTCATCGCCAGAGCGGCGCAGCTGTTCCAGCCGCGCATTGGGCAGCAGCCCGACGTCACTGTCGTGCAGACGGTCCAGCAGGCCGTCCTGCACCACACGGTTCTCGACGATGTGGCCGAGCACCTGAGCATGCACACTGGCGGCTGAAAAATGAATCTGACCGGTGCCGCTACCGTCCCAGACCTGCATGTCCGAATAGGGCGTCACGCGGCGCCCGGCAATGCCCTCCCAGGCGCCAAGACGCTCGAGAATGCGCTGGCTGGCGGCCGACAGGGCACTGACCCGCGGCTCGAAGGGCGCGGCGTCATCGAAAGGCTTGACCGACAGCGGCCCGCCATCGAGCAGCAGCACCTCCAGGCCACTGTGGCGCAACGCCAGGGCCAGGGCGCTGCCGACCATACCGGCACCGACAATCAACAGATCCGCGCGCATGTCCATGCCTTACGCCTGCCTCGCTTGCGGCTTGAGCCGCACGTATAGGGTTTTGTCGACCCGCGCCACCAGCTCGCCGGCGCCGTCGCGGATATCGACCTGCAGACGCGGCAGGCACTTCTTGCCACCGGCCGTCTGCTGGCGGATGTCGTCCAGCAGTGCGTCGTCGATGTGGAATTCGGCGAACACCGGGCCCTTGCCCGGTGCGATGAAGTCGATGCTGGCGGCCTTGTCCCAGACGATGTACTCGCGGCCCAGCTGCTCGATCAGCAACAGCATGTAGAACGGATCGACCATCGAGTAGAGGCTGCCACCGAACTGGGTGCCGACGTAGTTGCGGTTCCAGCGGGTCAGGTTCATGCGCACCTTGACGCTGCGCATGTCGGGGCTGATGTGCTGCACGCGGATACCGGCCCCCAGGTAGGGCGGGTAGAAATTCAGCAACCAGCGCAGCATGCGGGCCCGGCGCGCGAGCTTGCGGGCGTCTTTCATGCGCGGCCTCGCGGGTCGGGGCGGGTTCCCAGGCCCATGGCCTGGCGGGCGAACCAGCTCTTGGCCGGCGGCAGCAGGTCCAGGCCCAGCAGGCCGAGGTTGCGCCCGGCGGCCAACAGCGGTTGGGCGCTGCCGAACAGGCGGGTGACCTGGTCGGAGAAGCCGATGGTCAGGCTCTGGTCCAGGCGCTGGCGCTGGCGATAACCCTGCAGCGTTGCCAGGTCGCCCGGCTGCTGCGGGCCTGCGAGCAGGGCCTCGGCCAGCGCCTGCACGTCACGCAGCGACAGGTTGAAGCCCTGGCCTGCGATCGGATGCAGGCTGTGCGCCGCGTTGCCTAGCACCACCAGGTGCGGGCGTACCTGCTCCTCGGCTTCGACCAGCGCCAACGGGTAGAGATGCCGTGCGCCGACCTGGCGCAGAGCGCCGAGGCGGTAGCCGAACGCGTCCTGCAGTTCGCGCAGGAAGGCGCGCTCGTCGATATCGGCCAGACGCCGCGCGTCCATGCCCTGGCGTGTCCAGACCAGCGCGCAGCGGTTTTCCGGCAGTGGCAGCAAGGCCATCGGGCCTTGTTCGGTGAATCGTTCGAAGGCCTGGCCACGGTGGGCCTCGCCTGGAGAGATGTTGGCGATCAGCGCGCTCTGGTCATAGGGCGTGCGGCGCACATGAATGCCCAACTGCTCGCGCAGGCCGGAGCGGCCGCCATCGGCGAGAATCGCCAGGTCGCACTCAAGGCTGGTGTCATCGTCGAGTTGCAGGCGATAACCGCCCTCGACGGGCTGCATGGCCCTGACTTCGGCCGGGCAGCGCCAGCTCACCACCTCGCTGTCCAGCCCCTGCCACAGGCACTGGCCGAGCCAGGCGTTCTCCACTACATAACCCAGCGCAGGCACACCTTCTTCCTGGGCATCCAGCCGGGTGGCGCCAAAGCGGCCGCGGTCGGACACCTGGATCTGCCGAATCGGCTCGGCGCGGCGCTCGATGCCCTGCCACAGGCCAAGCTGGTCGTAGATCTGCCGAGTGCCGAAGGACAGCGCCGAGGAACGTGCGTCGTAGCTGGGCTGGAAGCTGTCGCCGGGGGCGAACGGCTCGATCAGCAGGATCTTCCAGCCACGCACCTTGGCCCCGGCCTGCAGCGCCAGTGCAAGGCTGGCACCGACCAGGCCGCCGCCGATGATCGCCAGGTTGACCCGGCTCATGCCACGTCCTTGCGCGCGTCGAGCATCAGTGCCTCGATTTCGTCGACTGTCTTCGGCACACTCGAAGTGAGAATTTCACAGCCCTTTCTGGTGACCACCACGTCGTCCTCGATCCGCACCCCGATGCCGCGCCACTTCTTCGCCACGCTCTGGTTGTCGGCGGCGATGTAGATACCTGGCTCTACAGTCAGCGCCATGCCCGGTTCGAGCACCCGCCACTGACCGCCGACCTTGTATTCACCCACATCGTGCACATCCATGCCCAGCCAGTGTCCGGCGCGGTGCATGTAGAACGCGCGGTAGGCTTCGCTGTCGATCAGCGCCTGCACCTCACCCTTGAGCAGCCCCAGCTCGACCAGCCCTTGGGTGATCACGCGCACCGTCGCTTCATGGGCGTGATTCCAGTGTTTGCCCGGCGCGATCTCGGCAAAGGCGGCTTCCTGGGCCTTGAGCACCAGTTCGTAGATCGCCTTCTGCTCGGGCGAGAACCGCCCGCTGACCGGGAAGGTGCGGGTGATGTCGCTGGCGTAGCAGTCGATCTCGCAACCGGCGTCGATCAGCACCAGGTCACCATCCTTGAGCGGCGCATCGTTCTGCTGATAGTGCAGGATGCAGGCATTGCGCCCGGCGGCGACGATCGAGCCGTACGCTGGCATCTTCGCGCCACCCTTGCGGAACTCGTAGTCCAGTTCGGCCTCCAGGCTGTATTCGTGCAGACCGGCGCGGCAGGCCTGCATGGCCCGCACATGGGCGCGCGCGGAAATTGCCGCAGCCTCGCGCATTACCTTCACTTCCGCTGCCGACTTATACAGGCGCATGTCGTGCAGCAGATGATCCAGGGCAACGAACTCGTTCGGCGGTTGCGCACCCAGGCGCGCCTTGGAGCGGATCACATTGATCCAGTCCATCAGCCGGCGATCGAACTCGGGGTTGCTGCCCATGGCGCTGTAGACCCGCTCGCGACCTTCGATCAGGCCAGGGAGAATCTCGTCGATGTCGGTGATCGGGAAGGCATCGTCGGCGCCGAAGTCGCGTATCGCGCCCTCCTGGCCGGCACGCAGACCATCCCAGAGCTCACGCTCGGGGTTGCGCTCGCGGCAGAACAGCACGTATTCGCCGTGCTCGCGGCCGGGGATCAGGGCGATCACCGCCTCGGGTTCCGGGAAGCCGCTCAGGTACTGGAAGTCGCTGTCCTGGCGATAGACGTGCTCGACGTCGCGGTTACGGATCGCGACCGCCGCCGCCGGCAGGATGGCGATGCTGTCGGGGACCATCTGCGCCATCAGCGCCTTGCGCCGACGGGCGTACTCCGCCTTGGGTATGTGGCTCATGGGCAAACGACCCCCGGGTCGATCAATGCAGCGATGGTTTTGGCGCCGGCGCGACAGGCGCGGCCAGCTCCGTGTACAGCAGCAGCGGTGCGACGCGCAGGTACTCCATGACTTCCATGTAGTCGCTCTCGCCGTCCTCGGACTCTTCCAGCGCTTCTTGCACCTGGGAGATGGCGACCAGGTCCTGGAGCACTTCCTTGGCATCGGTGGACAGGTCCTTGCCACCGGCGTTCAAGCCAAAACCGGTAATGAAGCCCTGGCACCATTGGCCCAGCGCCGTGGCGCGATCGCTCAGGGCGGCATCGTCGGTCGGCAGCAGCAGCACGATGGCGACGTCTTCGCCGGTCAGCTCGGCCTTGACCATCTCCTGCAGGCCGATCAGGGCGTTGCGGACAGTGTCACCGGGCTCGGTTTCAAGCAGTTGGGCGGCGTCGGCCAGCCAGGCATCGGCATCGAAGCCGGCACCGGCGCAACTGCGACCGATCAGCAGGCCGTGCAGCTCGGCAGGAGTGGCGGGATGGCCATTGCTGGAGAGCAGCATGGCGAAGGCGATGTAAGGCGATTGGGTATTGGGCATGGGCGGCTAGGCGCCAGACGGCGCATATGACTAGAATGAAGACCTTGTATCCTAGCACCGGCAGGCGCGCCAAGACCATCTGCGCTGGCCGTCGCGGCTCGGGCAGAGGCATGATCGCCAGGCGATCGACGAAGGAGCGGATCGAGTGCAACCCATGCAAGACAATGACCTGCAAGCGCTGATGAGCCGATTCGAGTTGCTGATCGAGCGCGTCGAGCAACTAAAACGGCAAAATGCACTCCTAGTAGCTCAGGAAAAATCCTGGCGCGAAGAGCGCGCCCACCTCATCGAAAAGAACGAGATCGCCCGGCACAAGATCGAGTCGATGATCTTGCGTCTGAAGGCCCTGGAGCAAGACTCATGAGTTCAAGCAATAGCGTCACCGTCCAGATTCTCGACAAGGAATACTCGATCATCTGCCCGCCGGAAGAACGCAACAACCTGGTGGGTGCCGCGCGCTACCTGGACGGCAAGATGCGCGAGATCCGCAGCAGCGGCAAGGTGATTGGCGCCGACCGCATCGCGGTGATGGCGGCGTTGAACATCACCCATGAGCTGCTACACCGCCAGGAGCGCCCTGACGTCGCCAGCGGCGGCACCACCCGCGAACAGGTGCGCGACCTGCTCGAGCGCGTCGACCAGGCGCTGTCCGACGACGCGGTTAGCAAAAACGATTGAGATTGGTATACTGGCGCGACTCCCTGGGGGATGCGCCAGTCGGTTATGTCCCTGAGCCGATACGCACAACCACGGGGGTTGCACGTGGGGCAGGTGTGCATGTCCGCTCGACGGAAAGCCTTAACGCCTCCTGCAATCTCCACCTTGAACTTTCGGGTTCAAGGGCTACACCGATAGCGGTCTTGTCGGGGAGCCTGAATTCTCAATGCCCGCCCTTACCGGCGGGCATTTCGTTTGTGCCGCCGTCGGCGGCCAGCATCCGGGATCGCCTGTGCCATGACCGACACCGTGCCGCTCACCCGTCCGCAACTTCGCCGCGTGCTGCGCAACGCACGACGCGCGTTGACGCCCGCCCAGCAACGCCAGGCCGCCGTCGGCCTGTACCGGCAACTGGCCCAGCACCCGCTGTTTCGCCGCGCGCGGCATATCGCCCTGTACCTGCCCAACGACGGTGAGATCGACCCGCGCCTGTTGCTGCGCGAAGCCCAGCGGCGCGGCAAGCGCACCTACCTGCCGGTGCTGCATGCCTGGCCACGCACGCGCATGGTGTTCCAACGCTTCGAACAGGGCGAAAAACTGCGACGCAACCGCTTCCGCATCCCTGAACCAGTCATCGAGCGCAAGCGTCAGCGGCCGGTCTGGTCGCTGGACCTGATCCTGCTGCCACTGGTGGGTTTCGATGAAGTGGGCGGACGGCTGGGGATGGGCGGCGGCTTCTATGATCGCAGCCTGGCCTATCAGGGGCGGCGCAAGGCGTGGAAGAAACCGCTGCTGCTGGGGCTGGCACATGAATGCCAGAAGGTGGAACGACTGGCGCAGGCCAGTTGGGACGTACCCTTGCGCGGAACGGTCTCGGACCGTGACTGGTACCTGGCGCCGGCCTGAACGTTAGGCCGCGCGCCGCAGCACTTCAGCGCTGCTGTTGGGCGGATACGGCCGGCGCCTGATAGGCGGCGTCGAGCTTTCGCTCCCACAAACCCTGCGCATAACCGGTGGTGACGACACCCAGACCGAAGATGAAAGCCAGGATCCACAGCAGGTCCGGTTTGCGTTTGTTCATCGTTGCCCCCCTAGGCAAACTGTTCAGGCTCGGCAGCCTTCTTGGTGCTACCGGAGCGTATAGCTTTAAAATCGGCGCATTTTCCGACAACGTGACGCGCCACGCAAATGTTGACGCCAACCGGCTGTCGGTTTGATGCAACATCTTATTTCAAACCTTGTCAGGAGCAGCATCCATGGCCTATTGGCTGATGAAATCCGAGCCCGACGAACTTTCCATCGAAGGCTTGGCCCGCCTCGGCCAGGCGCGCTGGGACGGGGTGCGCAACTACCAGGCACGCAATTTCCTGCGGGATATGAGCGTAGGCGACGAATTCTTCTTCTACCACTCCAGTTGCCCGCAACCGGGTATCGCCGGGATCGCCCGGATCAAGGCCGGCGCCTACCCCGACCCGACGGCGCTGGACCCGCAAAGCCACTACTTCGACGCCAAGGCCAGTGCCGAGAAGAACCCTTGGAGCGCAGTGGATGTCGAGCATGTGCGCACGTTCGGTCAGGTGCTTGGCCTCGGCTTGCTCAAGCAGCAGACGGCGCTCGAAGCACTTGCACTGGTGCAGAAAGGCAGCCGCCTGTCGGTGATGCCAGTGACCCCGGAGCAATGGCAGGCAATCTGCGCGCTGGCGAGGTGATCCAGGCAGCCGCTGTGCGGGAGCGCGCCGAGGAACTCACTGCACGATCAGGTTGTTGAACAGCAGGTCCTCGACGATCGGCTTGCCTTCTTCGGTTTCCATCACCTGCTGAACCTGCTTCAAGGCTTCCTGACGCAACGCCTCCTTGGCTTCGACATTGCTCATGTTATCCACGCCTTGCTGGGTGAACAGCGCCACCAGCTGGTTGCGGATCAGCGGCTCATGGTGCTTGACCGCCGCGGCGGCAGCATCGCCGGTCACGCGCAGGGCCACGTCGGCCTTGTAGACGCGCAGCCTGGGGCCGCCATCGAGGGCATAGTTGCCGACCAGAGGCGGGGTCAGGTTGATGTAGGCAACCTTTGGCTCGCCTTCCTTGCCCTCTTCGGCCGTGGCCGCCACCGGCAGCATCAAGGCCAGCACCATCAAGATCCACGCTTTCACGAAATCGCTCCTCAATACAATTGGCGCCAGCTTACCCAGCGCGTCGCTCAAACCCAAGCCCGGGCTTATGCCGGCTTATCAGAGCAGGCCATGCTCGTTGACCCGCCCCTTCGTCCTCCTACACTTATCGGCCATCACCCGCAAAGGAATAGCCCGATGAAAGCTGTGTTGTGCAAAACCCTGGGCCCGGCACGGGACCTGGTGCTGGAAGAGGTCGCGGATCCCGTGCCGAAAAAGAACGAGATCCTCCTCGAGGTGCATGCCGCCGGGGTCAACTTCCCCGACACCCTGATCATCGAGGGCAAGTACCAGTTCCAACCGCCTCTGCCCTTCTCGCCCGGCGGCGAAGCGGCCGGCGTGGTGGCGGCAGTCGGCGAGAAGGCCGGGGCTTTCAAGGTCGGCGACCGGGTCATGGCCCTCACCGGCTGGGGTGCCTTCGCCGAGCAGGTCGCGGTGCCTCACTACAATGTGCTGCCCATTCCGGCAGGTATGGATTTCACCACGGCGGCCGCCTTCGGCATGACCTACGGCACCTCGATGCACGCACTTACCCAGCGTGGCCAGCTCAAGGCGGGCGAAACCCTGCTGGTGCTGGGTGCATCAGGCGGCGTCGGGCTGGCAGCGGTGGAAATCGGCAAGGCGTTGGGTGCACGGGTCATCGCGGCGGCCAGCAGTGCCGAAAAGCTCGCCGTGGCCAAGGCAGCCGGCGCGGATGAGTTGATCGACTACAGCCAGGCCAGCCTCAAGGAAGAGATCAAGCGCCTGACCAACGGCCAGGGTGTGGACGTGATCTACGACCCGGTCGGCGGCGAGCTGTTCGACCAGGCAGTGCGAGGTCTGGCCTGGAACGGCCGGCTGCTGGTGGTGGGCTTTGCCAGCGGCAGCATTCCGCAGATGGCGGCCAACCTGGTGCTGCTCAAGGGCGCTGCAGTGCTGGGGGTGTTCTGGGGCGCGTTCGCCCAGCGCCAGCCAGAAGACAACGTTGCCAACTTCCGTCAGCTGTTTGCGTGGCATGCCGAGGGCAAGTTGAAACCGCTGGTGTCGCAGACCTACGCGCTGGCCGAGGCCGGGGCGGCTATCGAACGGCTGGGGCAGCGGCAGGCGGTGGGCAAGCTGGTGGTATTGGCCAGGTGATTCGGTGATGACTTCTTCGCGGGCAAGCCCGCTCCTACAAACTGTACCGTCTCTGCAGGAGCGGGCTTGCCCGCGAAGAGCCCAGCGCAGTCAAACCTCGCGCAGGTTATGGCAGCGCTGAAACCGCGCCTCCAGCCCCCGATCAGGCATCTGGTGGCTGCGCAAGGCGTTGAGCGTCTGCTCCACATACTCCCGCGTGGTGCCGTAACGCCCCTTGGCACTGGCCAGAATCTGGCTGAACAGGGTGTCCGGCAGGTTGCCGGCATAGCACGGCAAGTGACGCTCGAGCACAAAGCCCAAGGCCTGCACCTTGCTGCCGTCATCGAGTCGGCAGGTCAGCCAATGCGGGCGATAGGCCGGATAGGGCATCTCCCGCTGCCACAGGGCCATCAGCGAGTCGTCCAGGCAGCTCTCGTCCAGGCGGTAAGCAAAGCCGCTGCACGACCCTCCACGATCCAGGCCGAACACCAGCCCCGGGCATTCCGGTGTGCCGCGGTGCTCATGGGACCACAGGTAAAGCCCACGATGATAACCGTGCACCCGCGCACGCTGGCGCTCTACCGAGTTGCACTCCGGACGCCAGATCAACGAACCATAGGCGAACAACCACACAGGCCCACCGTCATGACGGGACATGGTCGTTGTCATGGAGTGCTGCAATTGCTCAGGGGTCAGTTGTTGACCGAAGTCGAGCGACGGAGGATAGGAAACCTGCCACGAAGAACTTTCAAGTGCCGACATAGGCTGCCGCCATTATTTCCTGTGTAACTACCGGAGAGCTGTGTTGCGATCGACGCCTTCGCCTGCGAGCCCGCACCCAATGCTGCGGGGCCTGTACCGCAAGAGGTTGATGACGATGTGCCTACCGTAAGACATATGACGGCGAAACCTCAACCCCTTTTGGCAAAGTTTCACGCGCGATACCGACGACTGGAAAGTGTTGTTATAAGCATAGTAAAAGTTATTAACCCGGCGAGTAATAATTCACCGCTTATAATCGACGACGATAACTTTGGTTATTAATCACGGCGCGCCATTGCAGCGCGCCGCAGGCGCTCATGAAGACCTAGTTACTCAGCCGCGTGGAGCGTAGGCAAACACGTCGGCGCGCATGCGGTGTGCATCCATGCCCGCCTCGACCAGCGCATCGAGCGTGCCATAGACCATGTTCGGTGAACCGCTGGCATAGACATGCACACTGTTCAGGTCGGCGATATCCTCGCACACTGCCTCGTGCAAAAGGCCGCAACGCCCCTCCCAGCCACACAGGTCGCTGACCACCTTGTGCAGGAACAGGTTGGGCAGACGCTCCCATTCGGCCCAGTGCTCGAGGGTGTAGAACTCCTCGGGCCGACGCACACCCCAGTAAAGGTGCACCGGATGCTTGAAGCCGTTGGCGCGGCAATGCTCGACCAGGCTGTGCATCTGGCCCATGCCGGTCCCGGCAGCAATCAGCACCAGCGGCCCGTCCGGCAGCTCGGCCAGGTGTGCGTCACCGAATGGTAGCTCGATGCGGGCCATACCGTTGCGCTGCAACTGCTCGATCAGCTTTACCGCGCTGCTTTCGCGGGCCAGCACATGCAGCTCGAGATCACGGCCCGAATGCGGGGCAGACGCCAGCGAAAAGGCGGCCTTGTCGGCGCCCTCACGCTCGATCATCAGGTATTGCCCGGCGTGGTAGCGCGGCGGCTTGCCGGCGGGCACGCGCAGACGCACGCGCCAGACATCCCCGCCGACCTCGACGCACTCGCTGACGGTGCAGGCCAGCTTGCGCACGGGCAACTCGCCCAGGGCCAGCACGCCATCCCACAGCAGCACGCAGTCTTCCAGCGGTTCGGCGATGCAGGTGAACAGTTCGCCGTGATCGCGGACTTCACCGTCCTGTCGCACCCGCCCCTCCACCAGCAACGCCGCACACACATGGCAATTGCCGTTGCGACAGCTGCTCGGGCACTCGTAGCCCAGGCGCCGCGCGGCATCCAGAATC
Source organism: Pseudomonas sp. RW10S2 (assembly GCF_014268985.1). NCBI lineage: Bacteria > Pseudomonadati > Pseudomonadota > Gammaproteobacteria > Pseudomonadales > Pseudomonadaceae > Pseudomonas > Pseudomonas sp. RW10S2. The sequence goes on from NZ_JABWRO010000039.1 coordinate 19,445, forward strand.
CTCTCGCCCGGCTCGATGGACAGCACCGCGCCGGACGGCTGCAAGGTCACCTGCATCAATCTATTCCCAACTGGTCCCACAGCTCATCGATACGGCGGGTAACGGCCTCGTCCTTGACGATGACCCGGCCCCATTCGCGTGTAGTCTCGCCCGGCCACTTGTGCGTGGCGTCCAGGCCCATCTTCGACCCCAGGCCCGATACCGGCGACGCGAAGTCGAGGTAGTCGATCGGCGTGTTGTCGATCATCACCGTATCACGCTTGGGATCCATGCGCGTGGTGATGGCCCAGATCACGTCGTTCCAGTCGCGGGCGTTGACGTCGTCGTCGGTGACGATAACGAACTTGGTGTACATGAACTGTCGCAGGAACGACCACACACCCAGCATCACGCGCTTGGCGTGCCCCGGATATTGCTTTTTCATGGTCACCACCGCCATGCGGTAGGAACAGCCTTCCGGCGGCAGGTAGAAGTCGACGATCTCGGGGAACTGCTTCTGCAGGATCGGCACGAACACTTCGTTCAGCGCCACGCCGAGGATCGCCGGCTCATCTGGCGGCCGGCCGGTGTAGGTGCTGTGGTAGATCGGCTTTTGCCGATGGGTGATGCGTTCGATGGTGAACACCGGGAAGCTGTCCACCTCGTTGTAGTAGCCAGTGTGGTCGCCGTAAGGGCCTTCCGGGGCCATTTCACCCGGATGGATCACACCTTCGAGGATGATTTCGGCGGTGGCCGGCACCTGCAGGTCGCTGCCGCGGCACTTGACCAGCTCGGTGCGGTTGCCGCGCAGAAGCCCTGCGAAAGCGTACTCGGAGAGGGTGTCGGGCACCGGCGTCACGGCGCCAAGGATGGTGGCCGGGTCTGCACCCAGCGCGACGGCCACCGGGAACGGCTGGCCCGGGTGCTTCTCGCACCATTCGCGGTAATCCAGCGCGCCGCCACGATGGCTCAGCCAGCGCATGATGACCTTGTTGCGGCCGATGACCTGCTGGCGGTAGATGCCGAGGTTCTGGCGGTCCTTGTTCGGCCCGCGAGTCACCGTCAGGCCCCAGGTGATCAGTGGCGCCACGTCACCTGGCCAGCAGTGCTGGATCGGCAATTGCGAAAGGTCGACATCGTCACCCTCGACCACCACCTCCTGGCACACCGCATCCTTGACCACCTTGGGTGCCATTGACACGACCTTCTTGAAGATCGGCAGTTTCGACCAGGCATCCTTCAGGCCCTTCGGCGGCTCGGGCTCCTTGAGGAAGGCCAGCAGCTTGCCGATTTCACGCAGTTCGCCGACCGACTCGGCCCCCATGCCCATGGCCACACGCTCGGGAGTACCGAACAGGTTGCCCAGTACCGGAATGTCGAAACCCGTGGGTTTTTCGAACAGCAGCGCCGGGCCCTTGGCCCGCAGGGTGCGGTCGCAGACTTCGGTCATTTCCAGGACGGGCGAGATAGGAACCTGGATGCGCTTGAGTTCACCGCGCTGCTCCAGGCCACGGATAAAGTCGCGCAAATCGCGATACTGCATGCGTGAGCCTCGTGTTGGCTGTATCGGTCGGGGTGCAGAGTGTAGCGCCGATCGGGCTTTGATAGCCAAATGGCAGAGTGCAATGCGCTCGTTCGTTAGGGCGCATCAATGACTTGGGGCCGCTATGCGGCCCATCGCGGGACAAGCCCGCTCCTACAGGTCTGGCGTGATCCTTGTAGGAGCGGGCTTGTCCCGCGATGGGCTGCGCAGCAGCCCCAATTCGCTGTACCGACGGAAACGCTTACTTGCGCTTCATCGACAGGAAGAACTCATCGTTGGTCTTGGTCTGCTTGAGCTTGTCGATGAGGAACTCGATGGCCGCCACTTCATCCATCGGGTGCAGCAGCTTGCGCAGGATCCACATGCGCTGCAGTTCGTCGTCGGCAGTCAGCAGCTCTTCGCGGCGGGTGCCGGACTTGTTGATGTTGATGGCCGGGAACACACGCTTCTCGGCGATGCGGCGGTCCAGCGGCAGCTCCATGTTGCCGGTACCCTTGAACTCTTCGTAGATGACCTCGTCCATCTTCGAGCCGGTCTCGACCAGCGCGGTGGCGATGATGGTCAGCGAGCCGCCTTCCTCGATGTTACGGGCAGCACCGAAGAAACGCTTGGGCTTTTCCAGGGCGTGGGCGTCGACACCACCGGTCAGGACCTTGCCGGAGCTCGGGATCACGGTGTTGTAGGCACGCGCCAGACGGGTGATGGAGTCGAGCAGGATGACCACGTCCTTCTTGTGCTCGACCAGGCGCTTGGCCTTTTCGATCACCATTTCGGCAACCTGCACGTGGCGGGTCGGCGGCTCGTCGAAGGTCGAGGCGACCACTTCGCCGCGCACGGTGCGCTGCATCTCGGTCACTTCTTCCGGGCGCTCGTCGATCAGCAGGACGATCAGGTGGCACTCGGGGTTGTTACGGGTGATGTTGGCCGCGATGTTCTGCAGCATGATGGTCTTGCCCGCTTTCGGCGGAGCGACGATCAGGCCGCGCTGGCCTTTGCCGATAGGCGCGCACAGGTCGATGACACGGCCGGTGAGGTCTTCGGTGGAACCGTTACCGGCTTCCATCTTCAGGCGATGGTTCGGGAACAGCGGCGTCAGGTTTTCGAACAGGATCTTGTTCTTCGCGTTTTCCGGACGGTCGAAGTTGATGGTATCGACCTTCAGCAGGGCGAAGTAACGCTCCCCTTCCTTCGGCGGGCGGATCTTGCCGACGATGGTGTCGCCGGTGCGCAGGTTGAAGCGGCGGATCTGGCTGGGCGAGACGTAGATATCGTCAGGGCCGGCCAGATACGAGGCATCTGCCGAACGCAGGAAACCGAATCCATCCTGGAGAATCTCCAGCACGCCGTCACCCGAGATCTCTTCGCCGCTCTTCGCGTGTTTTTTCAACAGGGCGAAAATCACGTCCTGCTTGCGCGAACGGGCCATGTTTTCGATGCCCATCTGTTCGGCCATTTCCAGCAGATCGGTAATCGGCTTTTGCTTGAGTTCTGTCAGGTTCATAAGGGGAGTGACGTAATCATGTAAGAAGGGGGGAATTAAGCTTCTGGCTTAATGAGGTCGCGCCGCTAGATTGGCGACAGGATCGCGTACTGATTCGAATTGGGAGTACGTCGCGACGGCGTGCAGAGGGCACTGGAGAAGCAGTGCGAGGCCGAATGTAACACTTGCTTTTTTCGACGTCTAGTGGTTTTGACAGGGGAAATCGAGCCTCAGGGGCAAAAAAAGCCCCGCATTCGCGGGGCTTTTTCACATCACAGGTGGGCGTCGAGGAACGCAGCCAGCTGGGACTTGGACAGCGCGCCGACCTTGGTGGCCTCGACGTTGCCGTTCTTGAACAGCATCAGCGTCGGGATGCCGCGCACGCCGTGCTTGGCCGGGGTTTCCTGGTTGTCGTCGATGTTCAGCTTGGCGACGGTCAGCTTGCCTTCGTAGGTGGAGGCGATGTCGTCCAGGACCGGAGCGATCATCTTGCATGGACCGCACCATTCAGCCCAGTAGTCGACCAGCACCGGGCCTTGAGCCTGCAGCACTTCGGCTTCGAAGGTGGCGTCGGTGACGTGTTTGATCAGATCGCTGCTCATGGAGTTCTCCAGGTCGTAAGCATAAAAAACGTTGCCCATCATAGCCGCACCCACGCCCTACAGGAAGCCACGGCCGATTGAGTGTAACTATAGTTGTGCAAGACGCCCCGAATCGAAACCGTCATACAAGCGTCATAGGATTTGTCCGAGGCCTTTGTTGATCAGTCATCCAGGCCACCCGCACATTGCCCTGCATCAATCCTCGCCATGTCGCGCGTTGGCGTATGCCCGCGATCATGGCAGGATTGCCGGGTTATCGACCGAGAACATCCAGATCATGCCGCAAACCACCGCGAAGAACCTGTCTCTGATCGCCGCCATCGACCTTGGCTCCAACAGCTTCCACATGGTCGTGGCCAAGGCCCACCATACCGAGATCCGCATTCTCGAACGGCTGGGGGAGAAGGTTCAACTGGCTGCGGGCATCAACGAAGACCGCCAGCTCAGCGAAGAAGCCATGCAGCGGGGCCTCGAATGCCTCAAGCGTTTCGCCCAGCTGATCAACGGCATGCCGGCCGGCGCAGTGCGCATCGTCGGCACCAACGCCCTGCGTGAAGCGCGCAACCGCAATGACTTCATCCTGCGTGCCGAAGCCATCCTTGGCCATCCGGTCGAGGTCATTTCAGGCCGTGAAGAGGCGCGCCTGATCTACCTGGGTGTGTCGCACACCCTCGCCGACACGCCCGGCAAACGCCTGGTCGCCGATATCGGCGGCGGCAGCACCGAGTTCATCATCGGTCAACGCTTCGAGCCACTGCTGCGCGAGAGCCTGCAGATGGGCTGCGTAAGCTTCACCCAGCGCTATTTCCGCGACGGCAAGATCACCCCGGCACGCTACGCCCAGGCCTACACCGCCGCACGCCTTGAGCTGATGAGCATCGAGAACGCCCTGCACCGCCTGACCTGGGACGAGGCCATCGGCTCGTCGGGCACCATCCGCGCCATCGGCGCCGCGATCAAAGCCAACGGCCATGGCAACGGCGAAGTCAACGCCGAAGGCCTGGCCGTGCTCAAGCGCAAGCTGTTCAAGCTGGGCGAAGTCGACAAGATCGACTTCGACGGCGTCAAACCGGACCGGCGCACCATCTTCCCTGCGGGGCTGGCGATTCTCGAGGCGATCTTCGACGCCCTCGAACTGCAGCGCATGGACCACTGTGACGGCGCCCTGCGTGAAGGCGTGCTGTTCGACCTGCTCGGCCGCCATCATCACGAGGACGTGCGTGAGCGCACGCTGAACTCGCTGATGGAGCGCTATCACGTCGACCAGGGTCAGGCCGCACGGGTGGAGCGCAAGGCCCTGCACGCCTTCGACCAGGTGGCCAAGGCGTGGGATCTGGAAAACGGCAACTGGCGCGACCTGCTGGGCTGGGCGGCGAAGGTGCATGAGGTCGGGCTGGACATCGCCCACTACCACTACCACAAGCACGGCGCCTACCTGATCGAGCACTCCGACCTGTCGGGCTTCTCCCGCGAGGACCAGCAGATGCTGGCCCTGCTGGTACGCGGCCATCGCCGCAACATCCCCAAGGACAAGTTCGCCGAGTTCGGCGACGAAGGCGTCAAGCTGATCCGCCTGTGCGTGCTGCTGCGCTTCGCCATCCTCTTCCACCACATCCGCGGCACCCAGCAAATGCCCAAGGTCGAGCTCAAGGCTGCCGACGACAGTCTGGAAGTGGTGTTCCCTGAAGGCTGGCTGGAGCAGAACCAGCTGACCCAGGCCGACTTCGCCAACGAGGCTGAGTGGCTGGCGCGGGTCGGGTTCGTGCTGAGCGTGCGTTGAAGGTTTGAGTGTGCTGGGGCTGTTTTGCAGCCCCAGCAATCTGACTACCGTACGTTCAGCACCGGGTTGCTCAGGCGCTCCAGCAGGGTCGCCTGGGCGCTGCGCGGGTTCTGGTTGCCGGTCGGCGTGCTGCGCACATAACGACCATCAGGCTGCAAGGTCCAGGCCTGGGTATTGTCGGTCAGGTAGCCTTCGAGCTCCTTCTTCACCCGCAGCAGCAACTTCTTGCCCTCTACCGGGAAGCAGGTCTCGACACGCTTGTCGAGGTTGCGCTCCATCCAGTCGGCGCTGGACAGGTAGATCTGCTCCTCGCCGCCGTTGAGGAAGTAGAACACCCGCGTGTGCTCGAGGAAGCGGCCGATGATCGAGCGCACATTGATGTTGTGCGACACCCCCGGGATGCCCGGGCGCAGGCAGCACATGCCACGCACCACCAGGTCGATGCGCACGCCCGACTGGCTCGCCTTGTACAGGGCCTTGATGACCTTGGCATCGGTCAGCGAGTTGAACTTGGCGATGATGTGCGCCGGCTTGCCGTCGAGCGCGAACTGCGTCTCGCGGGCGATCATGTCGAGCATGCCCTTCTTGAGGGTGAAGGGTGCATGCAGCAGCTTCTTCATGCGCAGGGTCTTGCCCATGCCGATCAGCTGGCTGAACAGCTTGCCGACGTCCTCGGTGAGTGCGTCATCGGAGGTCAGCAGGCTGTAGTCGGTGTACAGGCGGGCGTTGCCGGCGTGGTAGTTACCGGTACCCAGGTGCGCGTAGCGGACGATCTCGCCCTGCTCGCGGCGCAGGATCAGCATCATCTTGGCGTGGGTCTTGAAGCCGACCACGCCATAGATCACCACCGCGCCGGCTGCCTGCAGGCGGCTGGCCATCTGCAGGTTGGACTCTTCGTCGAAACGCGCACGCAGTTCGATCACCGCAGTGACCTCCTTGCCGTTACGCGCCGCATCGACCAACGCGTCGACGATCTCCGAGTTGGCCCCGGAGCGGTACAAGGTCTGGCGCACAGCGAGCACGTGCGGGTCCTTGGCGGCCTGGCGCAGCAGGTCGACCACCGGGGTGAAGGATTCGAACGGGTGCATCAGCAGCACATCCTGCTTGCTGATGACGCTGAAAATGTTGTCGGCGTTCTGCAGGATCTTCGGGATCGCCGGGGTGAACGGGGTGTACTGCAGCTCCGGGTGGCTGTCCAGGCCGGTGATGCTGAACAGACGGGTCAGGTTGACCGGGCCATTGACCTGGTAAAGCTCGCTCTCGCTCAGGCTGAACTGCTTGAGCAGGTAGTCGGAGAGGTGCTTCGGACAGGTGTCGGCAACCTCCAGGCGCACAGCATCGCCGTAGCGGCGCGAGAACAGCTCGCCACGCAGGGCGCGGGCAAGGTCGTCGACCTCTTCGGAGTCCAGCGCCAGGTCGGCGTTTCGGGTCAGGCGGAACTGATAGCAGCCCTTGACCTTCATGCCCTGGAACAGGTCGTCGGCGTGAGCGTGGATCATCGACGACAGGAATACATAGTTGTCGCCGGGGCCGCCAACCTCTTCCGGCACACGGATCACCCGCGGCAGCAGGCGTGGCGCCGGAATGATCGCCAGGCCCGAGTCGCGACCGAAGGCATCGACGCCCTCGAGCTCGACGATGAAGTTCAGGCTCTTGTTCACCAGCAGCGGGAACGGGTGGGTCGGGTCGAGGCCGATCGGGGTGATGATCGGGGCGATCTCGTCGCGGAAGAAGCGACGCACCCAGGTCTTGAGCTTGGGCGTCCAGTGGCGGCGGCGGATGAAGCGAATCGCATGCTTCTCCAGCTCCGGCAGCAGCACGTCGTTGAGGATCGCGTACTGGCGGTCCACCTCCAGGTGCACCAGCTCGCTGATCCGCGCCAGCGCCTGATGCGGCTGCAGGCCGTCGGCGCCGGCCTGTTCGCGGGCGAAATTGATCTGCTTCTTAAGCCCGGCGACGCGGATCTCGAAGAACTCGTCGAGGTTGCTGGAGAAGATCAGCAGGAACTTCAGACGCTCCAGCAGCGGGTAGGACTCGTCCAGCGCCTGTTCCAGCACGCGGATGTTGAACTGCAACTGCGAAAGTTCACGATGAATGTACAGGCTGCTGTCGTCCAGGCCCGGCACCGGAATCGCCGGGGCCGGCGCCGGGGCGGCGGCCTCGACGACAGGCACCGGCTCAGGTGCAGGCGTCGCTGGGAGGTCCGGCGGGGTCTGCATCAGTTCCTCCGGGAGGGCCTTGGCTTCCTTGATCTCGACAGCAGTGAGCACTTCGTTATTCATCTGACGTTCCTGTGAGGGCGTTACTGCCCTCTCAACAATTGAGCGGCACGCACGGCGAAATAGGTGAGGATGCCATCGGCGCCGGCCCGTTTGAAAGCGGTTAGGGATTCGAGAATCACGGCCTCGCTGAGCCAGCCGTTCTGGATGGCCGCCATGTGCATGGCGTATTCGCCGCTGACCTGATACACGAAGGTCGGCACGCGGAATTCGGTTTTGACGCGGTGAACGATGTCCAGGTACGGCATGCCCGGCTTGACCATGACCATGTCGGCGCCTTCGGCGAGATCGGTGGCCACTTCATGCAGGGCCTCGTCACTGTTGGCCGGGTCCATCTGGTAGGAGGCCTTGTTGGCCTTGCCCAGGTTCAGCGCCGAGCCGACCGCATCGCGGAACGGGCCGTAGTAGGCGCTGGCATACTTGGCGGAGTAAGCCATGATGCGCACGTTGACGTGACCGGCCAGCTCCAGGGCTTCGCGGATCGCCTGCAGACGACCGTCCATCATGTCGGACGGTGCCACCACCTGGGCACCCGCTTCGGCGTGCGACAGCGCCTGACGCACCAGGGCGTCGACGGTGATGTCGTTCTGCACGTAGCCCTCTTCGTCGAGGATGCCGTCCTGGCCGTGGGTGGTGAAGGGGTCGAGCGCAACGTCGGTGATCACCCCCAGGTCCGGGAAGCGCGCACGCAAGGCGCGGGTGGCACGCTGGGCGATGCCGTCCGGGTTCCAGGCCTCGGCACCGTCGAGGGACTTCTTCTCCACCGGGGTGACCGGGAACAGCGCCAGCGCCGGAATCCCCAGCTCCACCCAACCCTGTGCGGCTTCGAGCAGCAGGTCGATCGACAGGCGCTCGACGCCCGGCATCGACGGCACTTCCTCGCGGCGATTTTCGCCGTCCAGCACGAATACCGGCAGGATCAGGTCATCGACGGTCAGGGTGTTCTCGCGAACCAGACGACGGGAGAATTCGTCCCGGCGGTTGCGACGCAGGCGGGTAGCAGGAAACAGGCGGTTGGCGGGGGTAAAACTCACGGCAGACTCCTGAGCCCGCGCAGGCGGGCTAGCGCGACAGTTATAAGCGCCCATTATGACGCCTAGGTTACAGGGAAGAGCAACCCTGCGACTTGTGGCCGCAGGCATTGTCCTTGTAGGAAATGTTCACGTCGAGACACATTTGGACACTTTCCCCCAGGCGCGCGAAGGGGTAGGCTGCGCGTTCATTTCGCCAGCACCTCAGAAAATGCTTCAACAATTCCTGCAGGATTTCGGCTATTTCGCCCTCTTTCTAGGCACCTTCTTCGAAGGCGAGACCATCCTGGTACTTGCAGGATTCCTCGCGTTCCGTGGATACATGGACATTAGCCTGGTCGTGGTGGTGGCGTTCTTCGGCAGCTATGCCGGTGACCAGCTCTGGTATTTCATGGGCCGTCGCCACGGGCGCAAGATCCTTGCGCGCAAACCGCGCTGGCAGGCGATGGGCGACCGCGCGCTGGAGCATATCCGCCGCCATCCCGACATCTGGGTGCTGAGCTTCCGTTTCGTCTATGGGCTGCGCACCGTGATGCCGGTGGCCATCGGCCTGTCCGGCTATCCTCCGCGGCGCTACCTGCTGCTCAACGGCATCGGCGCGGCAATCTGGGCCCTGGCCTTGGGCGCGGCGGCCTATCACTTCGGCGCCATCCTCGAAGGCCTGCTGGGCAACGTGAAGAAATACGAGCTATGGGTGCTCGGTGGCCTGCTGGTGCTGGGCGGACTGCTCTGGCTGCGCCGACGTTTCCGCAACCTGCGTGCGGAGCGCAAGGCGGCGGCAGAAGGCCAATCCCCACAGGCTGAGCAGGCTGTAGAGCCCGAGCAGAAGCCAGGCCAAGGGCGTAACCGTCCCTAGGCCCAGCGCCCCGCCCAGGTAAAGCGCCGGGCCGTTGGACACCAGCCGCAGCAGCTCAAGGCGCGCGGCCCGAGGCCGGTTCTCCAGCGCCATCCCAAGCACGAACAAGCCAAACGCCATCAGTGTCCAGCCCAGCACCAGCGCCACTGGCGGCACGCGGTCGGCCACCTCCATCAGGTAACTGCCCAAGCCCGCATACACGGCGAACTGCAGCGCCACGTACAGCTGCTGGGCCCGGCCCAGCGGTATCTCGAACTTGCGAAACTGCGCCAGATCGGCCTTGGCCTGTGGATAACCCAGCGCCACATCCGCCGGTCGCCAACCGGTGGGCATGAACCAGATCCGCAGCTTGTCCCACAGACTGCGAGTGCGCCGCGCATCGCGCCAGAGCTGCGCATAGAACTGCAGGTTGGCCCACAACGGGTTCCAGCTCGCCAGCGGCGTGGTCACGCCGAACACCACGGGCTCGCGCGGGTCTTCCTCCTGGAAAGTGCCGAACAGGCGATCCCAGAGAATGAACACGCCGCCGTAGTTGCGATCCAAGTACAAAGGATTCTGCGCATGGTGGACGCGATGGTTGGACGGCGTGATCAGCACCCACTCGAGCCAGCCCAGCTTGGGCACGTGGCGGGTATGCACCCAGAACTGGTACAGCAGGTTCAGCGATGCCACGGTGACGAACACCAGCGGCGGTACGCCAACCAGGGCCAGCGGCAGGTAGAAGATCCACGAGAAGAGAAAGCCGCTGCTGGTCTGGCGCAGGGCGGTGGTGAGGTTGTACTCCTCGCTCTGGTGATGCACCGAATGCGCCGCCCACAGCACGTTGCGCTCATGGCCCAGGCGGTGCAGCCAGTAATAGCAGAAGTCGTAGAGCACGAACGCCAGCAGCCAGACCCAAACCGCACTATCCGGCAGGCGCAGCAGGGCCAGGTGCTCCCAGACCAACGCGTAGCTGACAAGCCCCACGCCCTTGGTCAGCAGCCCCGTGCTGGTCGACAGCGCCCCGGTGCTCAGGCTGTTGATCGAATCGGCCAGACGATAGTTGCGCTGCCCGCGCAGCCGGTCGGCGACCAGCTCCACAGCAATCAGCACGAAGAAGAACGGCACGGCCAGCAGAATCAGGTCCATGGTGACGATCCCAAGCGTTATCCACAGAGATTAGGCCGCGTCGGGCACAACCCTTATGGCCACATCTGCCAAACTAGAGGACATTTAGCGCCTCGACACTGGAGTAATGAGCATGACGAAAAAGGTAGCGGTGATTCTTTCCGGCTGTGGCGTCTATGACGGCGCCGAAATCCACGAAAGCGTGATCACCCTGCTGCGCCTCGACCAGCGCGGCGCCCAGGTGCAGTGTTTCGCGCCGAACATCGCGCAGATGCACGTGATCAACCACCTGACCGGCGAAGAAATGCCCGAGTCGCGCAATGTGCTGGTGGAGTCGGCGCGCATCGCCCGCGGTGAAGTGAAGGACATTCGCGAAGCCAAGGCCGAGGACTTCGACGCGCTGATCGTGCCCGGCGGTTTCGGCGCAGCCAAGAACCTGTCCAACTTCGCCGTCGAAGGCGCCAACTGCAGCGTGAACCCCGATGTGCTGGCGCTGGCCGAGGCTTTCGCGGCGGCGTGCAAGCCGGTCGGCCTGATCTGCATCTCGCCGGCGCTGGCCGCGAAGATCTACGGCCCGGGCGTGGTCTGCACCATCGGCAACGATGCCGGCACCAGCGCAGCCGTGGTGAAGATGGGCGGCACCCATGAAGAGTGCGATGTACATGACATCGTCGAAGACACCCAGCGCAAGCTGGTGAGCACCCCGGCCTACATGCTGGCCAAGTCGATCAGCGAAGCGGCGGGTGGAATCTACAAACTGGTGGATCGGGTGCTGGAGCTGACTCACGAGAAGGACTGAAACGCATCAGGGCGAGCCTTTTCGCGGGCAAGGCCGCGAAAAGGTCAACGCGTCAACCGCGTGAGGATCCGATCCAGCGAATTGGCAAACGCCTGCTTCTCCCGCTCGCCATAGGGCGCCTGCCCGCCGCCGACCTGCCCCTGTTCACGCAATTCAGTGAACAGGTTGCGCACCGCCAGCCGATCCCCCATGTTGCGCTCGTCGAACTCGCGACCACGCGGATCCAGCGCCGCTACACCCTTCTTGATCAGGCGATCGGCCAGCGGCACATCGCTGCAGATCACCAGCTCGCCGGGCTCGGCATGCTCCACCAGGTAGTCGTCGGCGGCATCCATGCCGCTGGGCACCACGATCAACCGCACGATCGCGAAGGCCGGCTTGGCCACGGCCTGGCCGGCCACCATCACCACTTCCAGCTTGCGCTTGAGGGCGAACTTGACGATCAGATCCTTGGCCGCCTTGGGGCAGGCGTCGGCGTCGATCCATATGCGCATGACGATGTTTCCGTAATTCGAAAAGAGATAGTGTGCCAGCCCCGACCTCAGTTCGCTGCTACCCTGCGCTTCTCGGCAATCCGCGAGCGCCCGTAAAGCGCCACGATAGCCAGCAACGCCACCGCCTGCGCACTCAGCGAATAGGCGTCGGCGTGAATCCCCAGCCAATCGAACTCGAAGAACGGCACCGGCCGCGTGCCCAGCACTCCAGCTTCCTGCAGTGCCTTGACGCCGTGCCCGGCGAACACCACCGACAGGGCGCACAACAACGCGGCGTTGATGCTGAAGAACAGCGACAGCGGCAGCTTCGCCGACCCGCGCAGGATCACCCAGGCCAACCCCACCAGCAACACCAGCGCAGTGGCACCACCGGCCAGCACCGCCTGGTGCCCGGCAGGCCCGGCCTGCAGCCACAGGGTTTCGTAGAACAGGATCACCTCGAACAGCTCGCGGTACACCGAGAAGAACGCCAGCATGGCGAAGCCGAAGCGCCCGCCGCCACTGAGCAGGCTGCTCTTGATGTAGTCCTGCCAGGCTGCGGCGTGGCGCCGGTCATGCATCCACACCCCCAGCCACAGCACCATGACCGCGGCGAACAGCGCCGTGCAGCCCTCGAGCAACTCGCGCTGGGCGCCGCCGACATCGATCACGTAGGCCGCCAGGGCCCAGGTGGCGAAACCTGCAACCAGGGCCAGGCCCCAACCGATGTTGACGCTGCGTACCGCCGACTGCTGCCCGGTATTGCGCAGGAAGGCGAGGATCGCCGCCAGCACCAGGATCGCCTCCAGGCCCTCGCGCAGCAGGATCAGCAGCCCGGAGATGTAGCTCAGCGACCAGCTCAGGCCGTCGCTGCCAAGCAGTTTCGCAGCCTGCTCCAGCTTGACCTTGGCCTCGGCCAGGCGCTGCGCGGCCTGCTCGGCAGGCAGGCCATCCTGCAGCGACTGCCGGTAGGCCATCAACGACCTCTCGGTATCCTTGCGCACCTGCGCGTCGATGTTGTCGAGCGAGCTCTCCACCAGCTCGAAACCTTCGAGATAAGCGGCCACCGACAGGTCGTAGGCCTGGTCGTGATCGCCCTCGCGGTAGGCCGCCAGGCTCTTGTCCAGGGTGCTGGAGGTGTATTCGAGCAGCTGTGCCGGGCCACGCTTGACCTGCGGTGGCTGGGCGCGCTGGGCACGGAATGCAGCAACGGCGTCGGCGCCTTCATTGGCGCCGACTTCGGCCGGGGTCTGGCGGGCCAGGTCGGCGATGTTCCAGGTCTTGTCGCCCTTGGCCGCCTGCGGGTCGGCGGTGAAGCTGGCAATGTAGGCGGCCACGTCCCAGCGCTGGCGCTCGTCGAGCTGATCGGCGAATGACGGCATCTCGGTGCCCTCGATACCCAGGCCGAGGGTGTTGTACAGGTCGAACAGGCTCAACTGGTCAAGGCGCTGGGCGTCGCGCAGGTTGGCCGGCGCAGGCTCCAGGCCGACACCCGCCGGGCCGTCACCGGCACCGCTGTCACCGTGGCAGATCGAGCAGTTCTGCGCATACAGCGCGGCACCGCGAGCCGGATCCGGCGTGATCACCGGCGCCTGGCTGACCTCATAGGCCACCGCCAGCCGCGCACCCAACTGCCGAGCCTGGTGCGCCACGGCGCCACCGTCCTGGCGTTGCTCGATGGCCTGGCGCAGCGCCTGCACACCCTGCTCGAGGGCGTCGCGCTCGGGGTTGGCGGGCAAGCCCTTGACCAGCTCGGCCAGCACCCCGCTGAACTCCTGCTGTTCGCGATATTCACCCTCATCCACCACCTTGCCGTCATGCACGGTCGGCGGGTAGTCGGCACCGATGTAGTCCAGCAGGTGCAACGCCTTGGTGGCCTCGGCGGGGGCTTCGGCCTGCGCCAGGGTGCTGCACAGCGCCAGCACCGGACCGAGCAACAAGGCCGGCAACCAGGCGAGCGGACGGGAACGGGGAATCATGGGGCGATCTCGGCGAGAATACGAAAGCGAACATTGTTCACTTCCACTTCGACTTGCTCAAGGTTCGCGGGCGGATTTCATGAAAAATCTTGCAACGAATACGTTCTGAATCGGCCCGCTCAAGACGCTCCCAGGATCTCCACCTCAGGCAAATCCATCGCCGCCGCTTCCTCCTGCAAGAAGGCACTCAAGCGCCGCAGTCGCTCACCCCCCGGCCGGGTGCGCGGCCACACCAGGTAATAGTCCAGGCCGCTGGCCACCGCCGTCGGCCATGGCAGGCTCAGGCGCCCCTGGGCGACGTCTTCGGCGACCATCAGCAGGTCACCCATCGACACCCCATAACCCCGGGCGGCGGCGATCATGCCCAGCTCCAGGGTGTCGAACACCTGCCCGCCCTTGAGCGACACCGTTTCGCTCAGGCCCATGCGCGCCAGCCAACTGCGCCAGTCGCGACGATCGGGCGTCGGGTGCAGCAGCTCGACGCTGGCCAGCCTGCCCGCGTCCCAGGGCGCCTCGGCCTGCAGGTCCGGGGCGCCCACCGGGATCAGCAGCTCGGCGAACAGCCGGCGCACCTCCCAATCCACCGGAAAGCTGCCATCGCTGAGCAGTACCGCGCAATCGAAGGGCTCTTGATTGAAGTCCACATGGTCGACGTCCATCCAGGCGCTGGTCAGTTGCACCTCGTTGCCCGGCTGCAAGTGGCGGAAACGGCTCAGGCGCGCCAGCAGCCAGCGCATGGTCAGGGTCGAGGGGGCTTTCATGCGCAGGATGTCGTCCTCACCGCGCAAGGTATTGCAGGCCCGCTCCAGTGCCGCGAAACCGTCGCGCACGCCAGGCAGCAGCATCCGCGCCGCCTCGGTGGGCTGCAGGTTGCGGCCGTTGCGCACGAACAGCCGGCAGGCAAAGTGCTCTTCGAGGGTGCGGATATGGCGGCTGACCGCACTCTGGGTAATGGACAGCTCCTCCCCGGCGCGGGTGAAGGAGCTCAGCCGCGCGGCCGCTTCAAATGCGCGCAGGGCATACAGCGGTGGTAGCTGACGGGACATGGGACACCTGCCATACGTGGGCATGAGGCGAATCATCGAAATCATACATCCATGAGTTGAACTCATGCCAACGATCGCTTTTATCCTTTTGTGGAATGCTGACCGAAGCCTCAGAATCCCCAATTCTCGCTGTAGGACTCATACTCAAGGACTTCGCCCCATGCATGTCGCGCCCACCACCGAACTCAAGGCTCTGCTGCGCCTGGCCGGGCCCCTGGTCGCCTCGCAATTGGCGCACATGCTGATGGTGCTCACCGACACCCTGATGATGGCGCGCATCAGCCCACAGGCGCTGGCAGGGGGCGGCCTGGGTGCGGCGAGCTACTCGTTCGTGTCGATCTTCTGCCTGGGCGTGATCGCTGCGGTCGGCACCCTGGTGGCCTTCCGCAAGGGCGCAGGTGACATCGCCGGGGCCACGCGCCTGGCGCAGAACGGCCTGTGGCTGGCCTGGGGCCTGGCGCTGGGCGCGGCCTTGGTGTTGTGGAACCTCAAACCTTTGTTGCTGCTGTTCGGCCAACGCCCGGACAACGTCGATATGGCCATGCAGTTCCTCACCCTGCTGCCCCTGGCGCTGCCCGGCTACCTGACCTTCATGGCCCTGCGCGGCTTTACCAGTGCCCTGGGCCATTCGACCCCGGTGATGATCATCAGCCTGGTGGGCACGGTGCTCAACTACCTGTTCAACCACGCGTTGATCGAAGGCATGTTCGGCCTGCCCAAGCTGGGCCTGATGGGCATCGGCCTGGTCACTGCCGTGGTGTCGCTGGGCATGGCCATCGCCCTGGCGCTGTACATCCACTGGCACCGCGCATACGACGCCTATCCGCTGCGCAAGGGCCTGTCACGCCCCTCGCTCGATGCACTGCGCGAGCTATGGCGGCTGGGCCTGCCGATCGGCGGCACTTACATCGTCGAGGTCGGCCTGTTCGCCTTCGCCGCCCTGTGCATGGGTGTACTGGGCGATACCGAGCTGGCCGCGCACCAGATCGCCCTGCCGATCATTTCCGCGGCGTTCATGGTGCCGACCGGGCTGTCCTACGCGGTGACCATGCGGGTCGGGCTGTACTACGGTGCAGGCAACCTGCTGGCCGCGCGCAGCGCCGGGCGCATCGGAATCGGCCTGGGCGCGGTGGTGATGTTCGCCTTCGCGGTGCTGTTCTGGCTGTTCCCGGAAACCTTCGTGGGGCTGCTGGTCGACCGCAATGACCCGGCGTTCGCCGCCATCTTCGCGCTCGCCGTGCAGTTGGTGATGGTGGCCGCCTGGTTCGAGCTGTTCGACGGCACGCAGACCATCGCCATGGGCTCGATCCGCGGCCTGAAGGACGCCAAGACCACGTTCGTGATCGGCCTGCTCTGCTATTGGCTGGTGGGCGCACCCTGCGCCTGGGTGTTCGCCTTCACCCTCGGCGGGGGTGCGGTGGGTATCTGGTGGGGCTTGGCGCTGGGGCTGGCGTGCGCGGCGGTGGCGCTGACACTGGCGTTCGAATGGCGGATGAAGCGTCTGCTGGGCAAGGCGGCCGTGGGGGTGGCGGTGTCGGCCTGAAATCGGTGGCGGCCCCGCGACAGGGCCGCTACAGGCTAAACACTCACCAGCTGCGGCTTGCCCGCCTGGAACAGGTAGACGATCAGCTCATCGATCGGCAACGGTCGGCTCACCAGGAACCCCTGCACCTGGTCGCAACCGAAGTCACGCAGCAGCCCCAGTTGCTCGTCGCTTTCCACCCCCTCGGCGACCACCTCCAGGTTGAGGTTGTGCGCCAGGTTGATCATCGCATGCACCAGCTTGCGGTTCTCTTCGCGCTGCTCCATGCCAGCGACGAAGCTGCGATCGACCTTGAGCAAGGTGATGGGCAGGCTGTTCAGGTGCACGAACGACGAAAAACCAGTGCCGAAGTCATCCAGCGAGAAACGCACACCCAGGCGCCCCAGTGCATCCATGGTCTGGCGCACCACTTCGTTGCGGCGCATCACCGCGGTCTCGGTCAGCTCGAACTCCAGCCAGCGCGCATCGACACCGTGCTCGACGATCAGCCGACTCAGGGTCGCCAACAGCTGGCTGTCCTGGAACTGGCGGAAGCTCAGGTTCACCGCCATGTGCAACGGCGCCAGGCCGTGCTCGCCCAGAGCCTGCATGTCACGCAGGGCGCGGGAGATGACCCAGTAGCCCAGCGGAACGATCAGCCCGCTCTGCTCGGCCAGCGGCACGAACTCGCTCGGCGGCAGCAGGCCACGCTCGGCATGGCGCCAGCGCACCAGCGCCTCGAGGCCGACGATGGTGCCGTCCCTGAGGTTCAGGCGTGGTTGGTAGTGCAGTTCCAGCTCGTCACGACGCAGGGCCCGGCGCAGCTCGCTTTCCAGGTCGGCGAGGCTGCGGGCGTTGCTGTTTATCCGCTCGTTGAACACGTGATACGTGCAGCCCTGGCTGCCCTTGGCCTGGCGCATGGCGATGTGTGCATGCCACATCAACGGATCGGCACCCGCTTGCGCACGGGCATGGGCCAGGCCCAGGCTGCAGCCGAGCAGCAGGCTTTCGCCATCGATCCAGTAGGGCTCGGCGAGGGCCTCGACGATTCGCTCGGCAGTGCGCTCGGCGCGGCTGGGGTCACGGCGGGTGTCGATCAACAGCGCAAACTCATCGCTGCCCAGGCGGGCCAACTGGTCGCCGGCCTCCAGTTGCTGCTTGAGACGGTTGACCACCTGCAGGATCAGGCGGTCACCGCCCTGGTGCCCCAGGGCGTCGTTGACGTGGCGGAAGTTGTCCAGGTCCAGGTGGCCGAGGGCCAGGCCGCGGCCTGCGTTCTCCGCCAGGCGGGCGGTGAGCAGTGCCTGGAAGCCCTGGCGATTGGCGATGCCGGTGAGCGGGTCCTGCTCGGCCAGGCGTTGCAAGGTGGCGACCAGCACACCGCGTTCGCGTACATGGCGCAACGAGCGGCGTAGCGCATCACTGTTCAGCTGCCCGCGCACCAGCCAGTCGCTCACCCCCACCGGAGGCGCCTCGGGCTCGTGCTCCAGCAGCAGGATGGTCGGCAGGTCGCAGCGCCCGGGTGCCGGCTGCAGCTCCGGCGTGGCCAGCACCACAGCCTGGCGATCGTGAACGAACAGGCTGTCCACCGCCTCCCAGCTCGGCGCAGTCAACAGCACCGCGCTGCCGGCCAGCGGCTGGACACATTCGCGCAGCAATGCAGCCCATTCCGGCTCATCGGCCAACAGCAGCAAGCGCAACGGTTCGACGGGCGTGGACAAGCGGGCTCCTTAGGGCTTGAACGGTGTGACCGAGGATGCGCCGTATCCTAACCGACAAGTAGAAATGATTCTCACTTTTACATGTGGCGTTCCCTGCCCCGCATCTCGACGGATTGTGCCGTGCATCCTGCGCGAAAGTCGCAACGCCCGCAAATCTGAATGGTGCGCTGCATCACACTGTCAGACGGTCGCGCAATAACCGACCCATGCCTGCTAGAATGCGCGGCTATTTTCTGGTTACTCCCGGTTTCTAGCATGTCCCGACTCAATCCCCGGCAACAGGAAGCCCGAGACTACGTCGGCGGCCCTCTATTGGTGCTCGCCGGTGCAGGCTCCGGCAAGACCAGCGTGATCACGCGCAAGATTGCCCACCTCATCCAGAACTGCGGCATCCGTGCCCAGTACATCGTCGCCATGACCTTCACCAACAAGGCCGCGCGCGAGATGAAGGAGCGGGTCGGCACCCTGCTGCGTCCGGGCGAAGGCCGGGGCCTGACGGTGTGCACCTTTCACAACCTGGGCCTGAACATCATCCGCCGGGAACACCAGCGCCTGGGCTACAAGCCAGGCTTCTCTATCTTCGACGAATCCGACATCAAGGCGCTGCTGTCGGACATCATGCAGAAGGAATACTCCGGCGACGACGGGCTGGACGAGATCAAGAACATGATCGGCTCGTGGAAGAACGACCTGATCCTGCCCGCCGAAGCCCTGGAGAAAGCGCGCAACCCGCGCGAGCAGACCGCCGCCATCGTCTACACCCACTACCAGCGCACGCTCAAGGCGTACAACGCGGTGGACTTCGACGACCTGATCCTGCTGCCGGTCAAGCTGTTCCAGGAGCACACCGACGTGCTCGAGCGCTGGCAGAACCGCGTGCGCTACCTGCTGGTCGACGAATACCAGGACACCAACGCCAGCCAGTACCTGCTGGTGAAGATGCTCATCGGCATGCGCAACCAGTTCACCGTGGTGGGCGACGACGATCAGTCGATCTACGCCTGGCGTGGCGCGCGCCCGGAAAACCTGATGCTGCTCAAGGAGGACTACCCCTCCCTGAAAGTGGTGATGCTCGAGCAGAACTATCGCTCCACTAGCCGTATCCTGCGCTGCGCCAACGTGCTGATCGCCAACAACCCCCACGACTTCGAGAAGCAGCTGTGGAGCGAGATGGGCGTGGGCGACGAAATCCGCGTGATCCGCTGCAAGAACGAGGAAGCCGAGGCCGAGCGCGTGGCCATGGAAATCCTTACCTTGCACCTGCGCACCAATCGCCCGTACAGCGACTTCGCCATCCTCTACCGCGGCAACTACCAGGCCAAGCTGATCGAGCTGAAGCTGCAGCACCACCAGGTGCCCTATCGCCTGTCGGGCGGCAACAGCTTCTTCGGTCGCCAGGAGGTCAAGGACCTCATGGCCTACCTGCGCCTGCTGGTCAACCCGGACGACGACAACGCCTATCTGCGGGTAATCAACGTGCCGCGCCGCGAGATCGGCTCGACCACGCTCGAAAAACTCGGCAACTACGCCACCGAGCGTGGCGTGTCGATGTATGCCGCCAGCGAGGAACTGGGCCTGGGCGAGCACCTGGATGCGCGCTACACCGAACGCCTGCAGCGCTTCAAGCACTGGCTCGA
Source organism: Pseudomonas sp. RW10S2 (assembly GCF_014268985.1). NCBI lineage: Bacteria > Pseudomonadati > Pseudomonadota > Gammaproteobacteria > Pseudomonadales > Pseudomonadaceae > Pseudomonas > Pseudomonas sp. RW10S2. The sequence continues at coordinate 39,279 of NZ_JABWRO010000039.1, forward strand.
CGGCGTGCGCCACAAGGTCGCCCTGGAAGACCCGATCGCTGCGCTGCACGAGATGGTCAAGGATATCGACTACGAGAACTGGATCCGCCAGAACACCGCCAGCGACAAGGCGGCGGATTTTCGCATCGGCAACGTCTGGTTCCTGATCGATGCGCTGAAGAACACCCTCGAGAAGGACGAAGAGGGTGACATGACCATCGAGGACGCCATCGGCAAGCTGGTGCTGCGCGACATGCTCGAGCGCCAGCAGGAAGAGGAAGAAAACGCCGAAGGTGTGCAGATGATGACCCTTCACGCCTCCAAGGGCCTAGAGTTCCCCTACGTGTTCATCATGGGCATGGAGGAGGAAATCCTCCCCCACCGCTCGAGCATCGAAGCCGACACCATCGAGGAAGAGCGCCGCCTGGCCTACGTGGGCATCACCCGCGCCCGTCAGACCCTGGCGTTCACCTTCGCCGCCAAGCGCAAGCAGTACGGCGAAATCATCGATTGCACGCCCAGCCGGTTCCTCGACGAACTGCCGCCGGACGACCTGGCCTGGGAAGGCCTGGAGGATGCGCCTGTGGAGGTGAAGGCGGCGCGGGGCAACAACGCGCTGGCCGACATCCGGGCCATGCTCAAACGCTGATCAACCATTACTCTTTCAACCTTTGCCGCTACCTTCTGGATGCGGCCACTCTTGCTACATCGAGGAATACACAGTGGAAGCACTGCATCAGAAGATTCGCGAAGAAGGCATCGTGCTTTCCGATCAGGTTCTCAAAGTCGACGCGTTTCTCAACCACCAGATCGATCCTGCACTGATGCAACTGATCGGTGACGAGTTCGCCCGCCTGTTCGCAGACTCCGGCGTGACCAAGATCGTCACCATCGAGGCGTCGGGTATCGCTCCGGCAGTGATGACCGGCCTGAAGCTGGGCGTGCCGGTGATCTTCGCCCGCAAGCACCAGTCGCTGACCCTGACCGAGAACCTGCTGACCGCTTCGGTGTATTCCTTCACCAAGCAGACCGAGAACACCGTGGCCATCTCGCCGCGTCACCTCAACAGCAGCGACCGCGTGCTGGTGATCGATGACTTCCTGGCCAACGGCAAGGCTTCCCAGGCGCTGATCTCGATCATCAAGCAGGCCGGCGCCACGGTGGCGGGCCTTGGGATCGTCATCGAGAAGTCGTTCCAGGGCGGCCGCGCCGAGCTGGACAGCCAGGGCTATCGCGTCGAATCGCTGGCTCGGGTGAAGTCGCTGGAAGGTGGGGTCGTGACCTTCATCGAGTAAGGCGGCGCCACACTCACTCGATTGTGGCCATTCAATGAGGGCCTCTTCGCGGGCAAGCCCGCTCC